>CADBNA010000374.1 GCA_902795835.1 uncultured Lachnospiraceae bacterium
CGCTTCGGTCCGCGCTAAACGAACGTCCACTGGACGTTCAGCGCCTCGCCGCAGCGGTACTAAGCTCAAACTTCGTGCTCAGGCACTTGTTTTCGCTAAGTGCCGGCGGCTGCGAAGGTTTCCTTCAGAAGATACAGGCGCAGAATGTCTGGTGCGGCGGCCCCGTTTTAAGTGACGGGTTCTCAGGAGGCAGGCCCCTTTTTACCCTTTCTGCCGCCGGCGGATGGTCTGCGCGGCATCTCTCTCTTCATCAGCTCAAAGGAAAGCAGCAGATGCAGGCATACCGAGGGATCATCCAGATTGACGGCTGTCAGTGACCGGATCCGTTCCAGTCTTGCCAGAAGGCTGGTGCGGTGAATCTGCAGCCGGGCGGCAGTGTGTGTGATATTCTGCCGGAACTGGATGAACACCCGCAGGGTATCCAGAAGGCTGGTGCCATTCTCTCCGTCATAGCTGCGAAGGACGCCGACAGCAGGGTGGTACAGCTCTTCAGGAAGCAGGTCGTGTGTTGCCTGATCCAGAATATACGGAATCTGGTAATTGGAAAACGGGTAGTACCAGAGCATGTTGTCATACCGCTCCCCCAGTATCAGTGCATTTTCCGCTTCCAGATAATGACGGTTTAGCCCCCTGAAATCATGAAAGATATTGCTGATGCCTGCCTTACACAGGGTCTCACGCAGGAAATAGGGAAGCTTTTCGCTGTATTCCGACTGCGGTTCTGCTTCGTCCGTCATGTTCCGGATACAGATAAACCGGTCCTTCATATCAATAACGCGGCTGTCCCGGAACAATTTCTGAATCTGTGTCGGGTAATAGGAGATGCCGACATGCCGCCCTCCTGCCCACGGCAGGAGACGGATCAGGATGATCTGGAAATTCTGGTGATCTTCCCATTTGATATTTGCCAGGACACGGTGTATGTCCGCGTCACGGACGGGCATTCCCTTGAGCTGTCTCGTCACGACTTCTTCGAAGTCCTTCTGGATCATGGAGTCAAAACGGCTGTACAGATATTCTTCATAGACATCCTCCATGCTTTCTCCGAAGCTCCGGATCAGGGCCAGCAGGCCAAAATGTCTGTCATGGTCTGCCGCGGAGGCAATCAGGCGGGCGCTGTAGGTCTCTCCTGAAATGAAATTGTAGCAGTAGGACCAGTCCTCCTGCATACCGCAATAGAGAAATGCCCCGCTGGCGCCGGAAGCCCTGTGAAAATCTTCATCTGCCACCAGGTCATTGACCAGTGACAGAGAAACGCCGTCCTGCTGATCCAGCCAGTCATTGTAATCAGGGAAATGAGCAGATACGCCGATGATGTGCATGGATTCCGTAGAGATACAGCTGTATACCTGCCAGCTGTCTTCCAGATGAGTCAGCAGGGCATCTGTCGTCTCCCGGCGGCAGAGCATGCCCTGGAAACTGATCTTCCACTCAAAAAAATGGCGTATGGCGTTCTGCACCATGTACAGCAGCTCGGCAGGGGACAGCTGGGGAGAGAAGCACACCAGAAATGCCTCGCTTTGCTGAAGGACATCATCCGGAAGCCGGCCCGAACAGAAGACAATTCTGTGATTCCAGAGCCCCGGCTCCTCGAGGTACTGTGCACTGTTGAGGATGTAACAGACATCCGGCTGCGGCAGACCGGATTCCCAGATGATACAGTTTTCAACGGACAGGCCCGTATCCGTCTCGATATTCGTATGAAATGTAGTACTCTTTTCTATATCAAACAGTATTATTCCCAGATTTATCCCCATTTTTCGCTCCTTTCACATCCCTATATTTTATAGTATGGCAATCATTTCCGCAAGGGAGAATCGTACAGGGCGCACAAATTGTCTTTTTTGTTAAAAAAGATGAATTGTGCGGACATTACAAAAAAGAGAAGGATGGCCGCGGCGGGGCTTTTTGAAAAACAATTCAGATTATGTTATCCAACAAAAGATAGGACCGTCTGATCAAAAAAACTTCTGTTTATAGAATTTACACGGACTTATCCATGCTCTATTATGTATGTATAAAAATGAGAGTATAGACGGAAGAAACAGTTGACGAAGAAGGAGGTAAAGAAGGTATGTTAACAGCAAGAGAGAATCTGGAAGAGGTCATCAAAGGCGGAAATCCGGATCGTTTTTC
>CADBNA010000375.1 GCA_902795835.1 uncultured Lachnospiraceae bacterium
ATGCTGGAGCAGGTATGGACGATCGACAGGCTGGAAGGGGAGAGAGTGTCCCATGTCGTCATTATGGGGAGCGGGGAGCCGCTGGACAACTATGACAACGTGGTGCGCTTTATCCGTCTGCTCAGCAATGCGAAGGGATACGGCATGAGCCAGCGAAACATCACGCTTTCAACCTGCGGCCTGGTTCCGAAAATCCGCATGCTGGCAGATGAGAACCTGAGCATCACGCTGGCAATCTCGCTGCACGCCCCCAATGATGAGAAGCGCCGGGCGCTGATGCCGGTTGCCGCGAGATGGAGCGTGGGAGAAATCATGGATGCCTGCCGTTACTATTTTTCAAAGACCGGCCGCCGGCTGACCTTTGAATATGCGCTGGCTTCCGGCCGGAATGACAGCGGGCGCGATGCGGAGGAGCTTGCCGCCCTGCTTGAAGGAATGAACGGGCATGTCAACCTGATTCCCGTCAATCCCGTAAGGGAGAGCGGCTTCCGCAGGAGCGGCAAAAAAGTGACGGAGGCCTTTCAAAATAAACTTGAAAAAAACGGGATTCATGTTACTATTAGAAGGGAAATGGGCTCGGATATAGACGGAGCCTGCGGCCAGCTTCGCAGACGATACATGTCAGAAGGGAAGACTCCCATCTGAGACGAGGGAACTTATGAACATTTTTTCTGCTACCGATATCGGACAGAAAAGAAAAATGAATCAGGATTACATATTCACCTCCGGTGAGCCGGTGGGGAATCTGCCGAACCTGTTCGTCGTCGCGGATGGGATGGGAGGACACAATGCCGGCGATTTTGCATCGCGCTACGGCGTGTCCGTACTGGTAGAGACCGCAAGGCGCGACCGGAATTTCAATCCGGTCAAAATCATGCGGAACGGCATGGAAGCGGCCAACCGGGAGGTGCTCATAAAGTCCAGACAGGACAGGAGCATGGCCGGCATGGGTACAACCATGGTGGCCTGTACGGTTGTTGGCGGATATGTATATGTTGCCAATGTGGGCGACTCCAGACTCTATGTGGCCGGCGGCAGTGATCTTACGCAGGTTACGCAGGATCATTCCCTTATTGCCGAGATGGTCCGGCTCGGGGAGCTGACGCCCGAAGAGGGCAGGCATCATCCTGACAAGAATATCATTACAAGAGCCATCGGCACTTCCGAGGAAGTGCGCATCGATTTTTTCGACATGAAGCTGGAGAGAGGCAATCAGATTCTTATGTGTTCTGACGGACTGACCAATATGGTCGGAGACGACAGGATATTTGAGATATTAAGGGGAAGGGATACGGATGACGTCGCCCAGACTCTGGTTGATGAAGCGAACCTTAACGGCGGCAGGGACAACATTGCTGTCATCGTTGTGGAACCATGAGCCATGTACGGCGGATGAGGTGAGAAGATGTTAAAAGAGGGAATCATTCTGGGTGAGCGGTATGAGATCATGGCCAAGATCGGTACCGGCGGCATGGCAGATGTCTATAAAGCCCAGGACCGCAAGCTGAATCGTCTGGTGGCCGTCAAGGTCATGAAAGCGGAGTTCCGTGAGGATACCGCTTTTGTAGCCAAATTCCAGAAAGAGGCGCAGGCGGCTGCAAAACTGGCACATCCGAATGTAGTGAATGTCTACGATGTCGGGGAGGACCGCGGACTGTACTATATCGTGATGGAGCTGGTTGAGGGCATTACGCTCAAAAACTATATCCTCAAGAAAGGCAAACTGAGCGTCAAGGAGGCGACCAGCATCGCAATCCAGGTGTCGCTCGGTCTGGAAGCGGCGCACAACCGGGGGATCATTCACCGGGATGTCAAGCCGCAGAATATCATAATTTCTACAGACGGCAAGGTAAAGCTCTCGGATTTCGGCATCGCCAAGGCGATGAATTCCAATACGATTACGGCCAACGTGATGGGTTCCGTCCACTACAGCTCTCCCGAGCAGGTGCGCGGCGGCAATTCGGATGCCAAGAGCGATATCTATTCTCTCGGCATCACCATGTATGAGATGGTGACCGGCCGGGTGCCCTTTGACGGGGATTCTACCGTATCGATCGCGATCAAGCATCTGCAGGAGGAGATGGTTCCCCCGTCAAGATACACGCCGGATCTGCCCTATTCTCTTGAACAGATCATTTTCAAGTGCACGCAGAAGAATCCGGAGCGCCGGTATCAGAATGTCGGAGATCTGATCGACGACCTGAAGCACTCTCTGATTGACCCGCAGGGCAGCTTTGTCGGAGTCGCGCCTCTCAGTGAGCATACATCTTCCGGAAATACGGCAAAGAAGGAAACCCGCTCCCGCGGCGGCTCGGGCAGCCGGACATCTTCCGGCGGCAGGAGCGGCGCATCGGGCGGCAGAAGCAGCTCTTCAGGCAGCAGGAGCGGCGCATCGGGAGGCAGAAGCAGTTCATCAGGCAGCAGGAGCGGTGCTTCCGGCGGCAGAAGCACTTCCGGCAGCGGCAGATCTACTTCCGGCGGAAGCCGGCAGGACGGATCCGCCCAGGACAGACGCCGCATGTCCCGTGAAGAAGAACTCCGCAGAGAACGCGAGCGCAGGGACCGCGAGAGACGCCGTCTGAGTTATGAGGAAGACGATGACCTGGAAGACGATGAGGAGGAGTCCGGCCTGGAGAAGGCCATTACCATCGGCGGCTTCCTGATCGGTGCGGTCATTATCATTATACTGATTGCCGTGGTCGGCAACATGGCCGGGCTTTTCAACTTCGGCAGGAAGAAGACCACTGCCGCGACATCATCAGCGTCAGCCGCTGTATCAGAAGTGACGCAGGACGTTTCCTCGCAGTCCACCCAGGTGGAAGTTCCCAGCCTTCTCGGCCTGACCGTCGACCAGGCAACCTCGGAGGCCAACAACAGAGGCATCGGCGTCAAACAGACCGGGACAGCCGCTTCGGAAGAGTTTGAAGAGGGCCGCATTATTTCTCAGTCGGTGGATGCCGGCACGCTTGTCAATCCGCAGACCACGATCGAAGTGGTTGTGAGCAGCGGCAAAGCGGACGTGACGGTTCCGGTGGGACTGAACGGAGCTGCGCAGACAGATGCGGAAGCCGCTCTGGAAGCGGTGGGGCTGTCTCCGAACATTGTTCTCCAGTTCAGTGACATCGTAAACATCGGAAATGTTATTTCCTCAGATCCCGCGGAAGGAACAGCCGTTTCCGCCGGCTCGACCGTTACGATTTATGTCAGCAAGGGACCGGATGAGACCAGCACAGGCGGTTCTGTTGTGCCGGATCTTGCGGGCTGGCAGTCTGCAGACGCCACAGCCAAGCTGGATTCCCTGGGACTGGCTTACCAGACAGTCGATGCCCAGAATGAAGGATATGCGGACGGCGTTGTCCTGTCCGTCAGCCCGGCGGTGGGCTCTCCGATCGAGCCCGGTGAGGTCATTACCCTGACTGTAAACAGGCTTCCGGAGCATGAGACAAGATATGTGTGCTACAGTCCGCTGCAGGCGCCGGATGGCTACAATGGAGGCCAGGTGAGGCTGGAACTTGTACAGGGCGAGAATACGATTGTCCTCTTCGAAGGTCCCAACCCGTGGGCGAACGGGCTGTACAGCGCACCGATCGTCAGCCAGATCGGCGATCCGGGTGAGATCAATGTCTACGAGGATGATATTCTCATAGCGAAATATCCGGGCGTTACCTTCACGGCGGAGTAAAACCGAATCTGACGGACGGTAATAGTGAACTGACGGGCTGCCGCAGCAGATGTTTTGATGCGGCAGCCCTGTTTCATATATAAGGAGATGCATGAACAGAGGGGACAGAGTTTCCGGCAGAATCATACGCGGCATCGGCGGATTTTACTATCTGGATACCGGTCCGGAAGTGCTTGCCTGCAGGGCAAGAGGCATCTTCCGCAAACGGGGGATCAGGCCTCTCGTCGGCGATTACGCTGAGGCGGAGGTGACCGATCCGAAGGACCTCGAGGCCAGCATTACGGAAATCAGGCCCAGAAAAAACACGCTGATACGGCCTGCCGTGGCCAATGCGGATCAGGCCGCCGTCTTTTTTTCTCTGCATGATCCCGAACCGGACAGTCTTCTGCTGGACCGCTTCCTGCTCTGGATGGAGAGACAGGGCATACCCGTGACAATCTGCTTTAACAAGGAAGACCTCGGCACGGAAGAGGAGCTGCACAGATGGGAGGCCATTTACAGACCTTCCGGATATCGGATCCTTTCGCTAAGCGCATCCGGCGGCAGCGGCGTTGACGCGATCCGGGCACTCCTGAAGGGCAGGACCACGATACTGGCCGGCCCCTCCGGGGCGGGGAAATCGACGCTGACAAATGCGCTGCAGAACGGTGTGATCATGGAAACCGGAGAGATCAGCCGAAAACTGAAGCGGGGGCGCCACACGACCCGGCGGGCGGAGCTGATCCGTCTGGATGAGGACACCTGGCTCTGTGACACACCGGGGTTCACTTCCCTGGAGACGCCTTTCATGGAAAAGGAAGAACTGCAGGACTGCTTTCCGGAGTTTGCTCCCTGGCCGGAGCAGTGCCGCTTTCAGGGGTGCGCACATCTGGCTGAACCGGGCTGCGCTGTAAAGCAGGCTGTGGAGGACGGGCGGATCAGCCGGGAGAGATACAGAAATTACAGCAGCTTTTATCAGGAATTGACAGACATGGAAAAACGGAGGTACTGACATGGACAGAGAGTATCAGCTTTGCCCGTCGATTTTGTCGGCGGATTTCTGGAAACTGGGAGAACAGATCAGAGAGGTTGAAAAGGCCGGCTGTCACTGGCTGCATATTGACATCATGGACGGGACATTTGTGCCTCCCGTCTCTTTCGGAGAGACGGTTGTCGCATCGATCCGGAAACAGACAGAGCTGTTTTTTGACGTACATATGATGACAGTTCATCCGGAAACGCACATAGAGTCCATGGCTGCGGCGGGAGCAGACCTGCTGTGTGTGCACGCAGAGGCCTGCCGCCATCTGGACCGCACACTGCAGGCGATCAGGGCCGCGGGCATGAAGACGGGTGTGGCGCTGAACCCTGCCACACCGCTCACAGCACTGGACTATGTTCTGGACAAAACAGACATGGTTCTCCTGATGACGGTCAATCCGGGGTACGGCGGACAGAGCTACCTGCCCGCGATGACCGGCAAGATCCGCGCTCTGCGGGAAAAGCTGGACGCGGCGGGATATCCGCAGACGCACATCGAGGTAGACGGCGGCATCAATACCGGCACCGCGGACACCGTTCTGGAGGCGGGAGCCAACGTCCTGGTGGCGGGATCCGCGTTCTTTTCCGGTGACCTGCAGGAAAACGGCCGCTTTTTCCATGAGCGGATCCGGGCGCACATGGCCGGTTAAGACGGAATGAAGGTCTTTATCATCAGCGGGGGCAGCCTGTCTGCCCCGCTTATAAAAGAATATCTGACAGAGGAAAAGCCCGATGCTGTCATAGCGGCCGACCGCGGCCTTGTGTTCTGCTATGAGCAGAAGATCCGGCCGGATGCCATTGTGGGAGACTTTGACAGCACGGATCCCGAAATAGTGGCACTCTACCGGAGGGACGGATCAATTCCCATCGATACATACCGTCCGGAAAAGGATCTGACGGATACCGACATCGCGCTCCGGAAGGCAGTCAGGATGGGAGCGGATCAGGTTTTTCTCTTCGGTGCTACGGGCACGCGGTATGATCACAGCCTCAGCAATATTTTCAATCTGTGCAGCTGTGCCCTTGCGGGTGTGCGGGCCAGCATAATAGACCCGTATAACCGGATTACCATGCTGACCGGGGGAGAGTACCGCATCCGGAGAGAGGCGCAGTTTGGCAGCAGAATTTCCCTCTTTCCGTTCCGGGGAGATGTGAGCGGCCTGACTCTTTGCGGCGTGAAATATCCCGTGACGGATGCTTTTCTGGAGCAGGGGGACGGCGGTCATTACGTCAGCAATGAAATCATCGGTGACGAGGCTGTGATTCTCTGGCGGAGCGGCATACTGCTGCTGATGGAGACCAGGGACTGACAGAGTGCTTTCAGGGACGGAAAGCATTTTCAGAGTTTGAAGGCGGTTTTGTTATATAAAACAGTCAGGCAGTACAGACGGCTGCATATCCGTGCGGCCGGGCTGCTGCGTGAATACCTGTGCAGGAGGATTAGGTATGACAGGTGCGGAGGCAATGGTAAAATGCCTGGAGGCGGAAGGCATTACGAAGATTTTCGGCTACCCGGGTGTGGCGATCGCACCCTTTTATGAGGGCCTGTACGGCTCTTCGATCGAACATATCCTGGTGAGGCAGGAACAGAATGCGGGCCATGCAGCCAGCGGATACGCGCGCGTATCCAGGAAGACGGCTGTCTGTGTCGTCACTTCCGGCCCCGGTGCGCTGAACCTGATTACGGCGCTGGCAACAGCCTATGCGGACAGCATTCCGATTGTGGCGATATCCGGACAGGTTTCTTCCGAACTTCTGGGCCGCGATGTGTTCCAGGAAGCGGATATGCGCGGCGCCACGGAATCCTTCGTCAAGCACAGCTACCTTGTCAAGAATGTCAATGACATTCCTCGGGTGTTCAAAGAGGCCTTCTATATTGCCTCTACCGGCAGAAAAGGGCCGGTGTTGATTGATGTGCCGATTGACGTGCAGCAGAGGGAGCTGACCAGGCCTTTTGTCTATCCCGACAGCATCAGCATGCGGGGGTACAAGCCCAGCACAAAAGCCAATCCGCAGCAGATGGCCAAGGTGATCAGCGCGATCAATCATGCGAAGCGTCCGCTGATCTGCGCGGGAGGCGGTGTTATCCTCGGCAATGCCGAAGAGAGTCTCCGCGGCTTTTGCGAGAAGTTCCGCATTCCCCTGGTGTGCACCATGATGGGAATGGGCGTTCTGCCGAAGAAACATCCGCTCTACTTCGGCATGCTGGGCAACAACGGGAAGCCCTATGCGAATAAGGCTGTGGCCGGCAGCGATCTGCTGATCATTGTCGGCGCCAGGGTGGCAGACAGGGCCATCCCGCGCCCGGATCATCTGGAGCGCCAGCTCTCCATCATCCACATCGACATCGACACGGCTGAGATCGGCAAGAACCTGGGACCGACGCTGCCGCTGGTAGGCGATGCCAGAGGCATTTTTGAACAGCTGCAGGAGGCGGACATCCGTGTCGACACCGACAGCTGGCTGCAGGAACTGGACCAGATCAAAACCGGCACGGTTGATACGCGCACTTTCAGCGACAAAGGCGTCAATCCCAATCTTCTGGTTCAGACACTGAGCGAGAAGATGGAGGAGGATGCCATCTACGTTGCGGATGTAGGCCAGAACCAGCTCTGGTCCGCCGACAATTATGTGATGAAGAGCGGCCGGTTCATGACGACAGGCGGCATGGGAACCATGGGATATTCCATTCCTGCTGCGATAGGCGCCCGTATGGCCGCGCCTGACAGACAGGTCGTGGCGGTGTGCGGAGACGGAGCTTTCCAGATGTCCATGAATGAATTTGCGACAATGCGCGTCAACAACGTGATCGTAAAAACCCTCGTGGTCAGGAACCTCTATCTGGGACTGGTGCGGGAATACCAGTACAATACCTATGACGGGCATTATGAGGGCGTGCAGCTCTACGGATATCCGCTGCATGAAAAACTGGCGGCCGCTTATGACATGCCGTATTTCACCTGCAGCACCAATGACGCCCTGGACGAGACGCTGGATGCTTTCCTCGCCTGCCCGGAGGCCTGCCTGATGGTCGTCGACGTTGACTATGAAAACCGTGTAAAATAAGGAAAGGAGGACTGCAGCATGAAAGGTATTTTTTCGATTCTTGTGGAAAACCGTGACGGCGCGCTCTCTTCCATTGCCGGGTTGTTTGCCCGCAGGGGATTCAACATCGATTCCCTGGCTGTCGGGGAGACGGAAAACCCGGAGATCTCCAGCATGACGATCGTATCTACCGGCGACCAGCGGACGATAGACCAGATTGAAAAACAGCTGAACAAAAAGATTAATATCATTAAGGTGCGCCGCCTCAGCGAAGTGCGGAGCATCGTACTGGAAATGATGCTGGTTAAAGTGAACTGTTCTCCGACAACCAGGGCATCCATCATAGAGGTCTGCCAGGTGACCGGCGCGAGAATCATGAAGGTCGCTCCGAAATACCTGATGCTGGAATACCATGACGATCCGGAAGGGATTCAGGACTTTATCAGTCTGATCAAGCCCTTCGGCATTCTGGAGATCCAGAAGACAGGCGCAATTGCCATGGAAAAAGGCTGACCCCGGAAGTGCCTCTGCGGCAGGAAAGAAAATGTGCGTGCCGCGGCAAGAAAGTTCTTGTCATGGGATGGGAGGCTGTGCTATATTAATAAGGCTGTTGAAAGAAGCACGTACAGCGATTCGCCGGACGGTGCCGCCTCTGTGCGGTCTCCTGCGAGATGAACTGTGCGGAAGAAAAACCAAAAAAGGAGAAAAAACATGAGCGTAATTTCAATGAAGCAGCTGCTCGAAGCCGGTGTTCATTTCGGACACCTCACCAGAAGATGGAACCCCAAGATGGCGCCCTACATCTACACAGAGCGCAACGGCATCTACATCATCGACCTGCAGAAGTCTGTCGGCATGGTGGATGACGCCTACAAAGCGGTTTCCGATACCGTGGCAGACGGCGGCACAATCCTGTTTGTCGGCACCAAGAAGCAGGCACAGGATACGATCCGCACGGAAGCAGAGCGCTGCGGTGAGTACTATGTCAACGAGAGATGGCTCGGCGGCATGCTGACCAACTTCAAGACCATCCAGAGCCGGATCGAGAGACTGAAACAGATCGAGAAGATGGAAGAGGACGGCACCTTCGAGGTTCTCCCGAAGAAGGAAGTCATCGGTCTCCGCAAAGAGCTGGAGAAGCTGCAGAAGAACCTTGGCGGCATCAAAGAGATGAAGAGACTGCCTGACGCTATCTTCGTCGTAGATCCGAAGAAGGAAAGAATCTGCGTGCAGGAGGCTCATGCACTGGGCATTCCGCTGATCGGCATCTGCGATACAAACTGCGATCCCGAAGAACTCGACTATGTCATCCCTGGCAACGACGATGCCATCCGTGCCGTTAAGCTGCTGGTCTCCACAATGGCCAATGCCGTTATCGAGGCAAAGCAGGGTCAGGCCAACGAGGTTTCTGAGGAAGAGGCCGAGGCCATCGCAGTGGCAGCCGAGGGCGGCGCAGAATAAGAAGCAAAAGGGGGAACGTGAAATGGCAATCACAGCTGCACAGGTAAAAGAATTAAGAGAGATCACCGGCGCCGGTATGATGGACTGCAAGAAAGCCCTTACAGAGACCAACGGCGATATTGATAAGGCTGTTGAATATCTCCGTGAAAACGGTAAGGCTGCAGCCCAGAAGAAGGCCGGCCGCATCGCGGCAGAAGGCATTGTAATGCTGAAGACCGCTGAAGACTGCAAGAAGGCCGTCGCTGTCGAAGTCAATTCCGAGACAGACTTCGTGGCAAAGAACGAAAAGTTCCAGACCTATGTCGCCCAGGTAGCTGAGCAGGCTCTGGAGACACAGGCCGCTGACATCGACGCATTCCTGGCCGAGCCCTGGAAGTTCGAGGAAGGCAAGAGCGTTAAAGACGCCCTGGATTCCGAGATCGCCGTCATCGGTGAGAACATGCATATCCGCCGCTTCGCACAGGTTGAGGAGCCCAACGGCTTTGTTGCTGCCTACACCCATATGGGCGGCAAGATCGGTGTCCTGATCGATGTGGAGACAGATGTAGTGAATGACGCAGTCCTGGAGATGGGCAAAAACGTAGCCATGCAGGCAGCCGCCATGCGCCCTGTATACTGCTCCGCCGCCGAGATCCCCGGCAACTTTATCGAGAAAGAGTCCGAGATCCTGAAGGCCGCCATCATGAACGATCCGATTGAGTCCAAAAAGCCGGAGAAGGTAATCCTGGGAATGGTCAAAGGCCGCATCCAGAAAGAACTCAAAGAGATCGTCCTGCTGGATCAGGTCTATGTCAAAGCCGAAGACGGCAAGCAGTCCGTAGCCAAATACGTCGAGCAGGTCGCCAAAGAAAACGGCGCCAAGATCGCTATCAAGGGCTTTGTCCGCTACGAGACCGGCGAAGGCCTGGAGAAGAAAAATGAAGACTTTGCCGCCGAAGTGGCAGCACAGGCTTCGAAGTAAATCCTGAGAGCTAGGGGAGTCAATAAGGGACGGTTCTTTTTGGCTCACTTTTGGGAAGTCAATATGGGACGGTTCTTTTTGGCTCACTTTTGAAAAGCAAGAGTGAGCCAAAAAGAACCGTCCCTTTTGACTTCCTTTTGACTTCTTTCCGACTTCCCTATTGGCTTCCCAAATTCAGAAAAAACGTGGTATACTGAATTAGTATACAGAAGACCTTAATGACTCACCGTCTCCAGGGGGGGTACAGTATGGACAGATATATCATGGCCCTTGATTCCGGCACGACCAGCAACCGCGCAATCCTGTTCAACGAAAAGGGGGAGATGTGCAGCGTGTCCCAGCGTGAATTCACGCAATACTTCCCGCGGCCGGGCTGGGTGGAGCATGATGCCTCCGAGATCTGGGCGACGCAGCTTGCAGTGGCGGCGGAAACCATACAGAAGATGCATATCCGCCCGGAACAGATCTCGGCCATCGGCATTACCAACCAGCGCGAAACCACCATTGTGTGGGACCGGCGGACCGGTGAGCCGGTATGTCATGCCATTGTCTGGCAGTGCAGACGGACGGCTGCATTCTGCGATGAACTGCGGGAGAGAGGATGCGCCGATTTTATCCGTGAGCGGACAGGCCTGGTGCTGGACGCCTATTTTTCCGGAACGAAGCTGCGGTGGATCCTGGATCATGTGGAAGGCGCAAGGGAGCGGGCAGAGCGCGGCGAACTGCTTTTTGGCACGGTGGAGACCTGGCTCATCTGGAAGCTGACATGCGGCCGGGTTCATGTGACGGATGTGACAAATGCCTCCCGCACGATGCTGTTCAACCTCCGCACGCTGGACTGGGATGATGAGATTCTGAAGCTGCTGGAGATACCAAGGTGCATGCTCCCTGAGGTCAGGCCTTCCAGCTGCGTATACGGCAGTGCAGATGCCTCTTTCCTGGGGGCGGAGATCCCGATCGCCGGCGCTGCCGGAGATCAGCAGGCGGCTCTCTTCGGGCAGACCTGTTTTGAGCCGGGCGATGTGAAGAATACGTACGGAACCGGCGGTTTTCTCCTGATGAATACAGGCAGCGAACCTGTTTTTTCCAGAAACGGGCTCGTGACAACCGTGGCCTGGTCCCTGGACGGAGCCGTCAGCTATGCGCTGGAGGGTTCTGTGTTTGTGGCGGGAGCAGCCATCCAGTGGCTGCGGGATGAACTGAAAATACTTGACTCGGCGGCGGACTCCGAATATCTGGCAAACAAAGTGCCGGACACGAACGGATGCTTTGTAGTGCCGGCTTTCACCGGTCTCGGGGCTCCGTACTGGGATCCGTATGCGCGTGGAACGATCGTGGGCCTGACGCGGGGCGTCAATAAATACCACATTATCCGCGCAACTGTGGAGTCGATGGCCTATCAGGTAAAAGATGTCATACAGGCCATGGAAGCCGACGCCGGTCTCCGTCTGTCTTCTCTGAAAGTGGACGGCGGCGCCAGCGCCAATGACCTGCTTCTGCAGACGCAGGCCAACCTCTGCCAGACCCCTGTGCTGCGGCCCAGGTGTGTTGAGACGACGGCAATGGGAGCCGCTTATCTGGCCGGGCTTGCGGTCGGCTACTGGCCGGATCTCGAGTCTGTCCGGAGAAACTGGCAGATAGACCGGACGTTTGAACCGGAGATCAGTGAAAAAGAGGCTGACAGCCGGATGGCACTCTGGCACCGGGCGGTCAAAAACAGTATGGGATGGGCGGAAGAATGATTCTGGCAATAGATGCGGGCAATACCAACATAGTATGCGGTGTCCTGGACCGGGAGCAGGTCTGCTGGTCCTGGAGACTGGCGACCAACCGTTTCCGGACAGCAGACGAGTACAGTGTGCTTCTTCGCGGCCTGCTGACGGCGCAGGACATCGATCCGGCCATACTGGAAGGCGCGATCCTTTCATCGGTCGTTCCCGGACTGAAGAGGACCCTGGCGGACGCTGCGGGGATCATTACAGGAAAAGACTGCCTGATTGTAGGCCCGGGCCTGAAGAACGGCCTGAAGATCCGGATCGATGACCCTGCCCAGCTGGGCAGTGACCAGGCTGCTGCCGCCGTGGCCGCCGTGGAACACTATCCGCTTCCGCTGATCGTTTTTGTCATGAATACGGCCACGACCATATCTGTCATTGACGGCAAAGGCTCCTATCTGGGCGGGATGATCATGCCCGGAGTCCAGCTGGGAATGGAGGCGCTTGCAGCCCGCACCTCGCAGCTCCCCCAGGTCAGCCTGGATGAGCCGCCGGCACGCCTGATCGGGACCAATACGATAGCCTGCATGGAGAGCGGCTGCATTTACGGAAGCGCCGCAGCTCTCGATGGAATGATAGACAGGGTATCAGAGGAACTCGGGACAGAGCCAAATGTGGTGGCGACCGGAGATATAGCGGAGTGGATCGTGCCGTACTGCCGGCATGAGGTGCCCTATGACCGCAATCTGATATTAAAGGGACTGAGCAGTATTTACTACAGGAATACAAAAACAGCACGGCGGAGGAAAAACGGATCCCCTGCCGGCAAGGCAGAGGGCAGATCCTGACAGGACGGACAGCCCGGGGAAAGAACAGAGAAGACTTATGGCTAAAAAGAAAAGAAAATCAAAAAGACGCAATCCCACGATCAGCTTCCTGCTGACGCTGGGCATCATTATCTGCCTGGGCGTGATGGGATATTCCGGCTATCAGCTGATCACTACAGCATTGGCATACAGAGAGGGCAGAGAGGAATACGACAGCCTGCGGGAATTTACAACGGAGGCGGCCGCGGACAGCTCAGAGGCCGGAGAAGAGTCAGAGACGGGCAGTTCATCCGCGGAGGATACCGGGCCGGATCTGGAGAAGAGCCGCCAGAAAGAAAAACTTCCCTTTGTGAAGCTCAAAGCGCCGATCAGCGTGGATTTTGACTCTCTTAAGAAGATTAATAAGGATATAGTCGGCTGGCTGTACATCCCGAGTCTGGACATCAGCTATCCCGTGGTTCACGGGACAGATGACGACTATTATCTGCACCGGACATTTGCCAGAAAAGACAATTTTGCCGGTTCCATCTTTGTAGAGGCAAAAAATCACGGGAATTTTCAGGATCCGAATACGATTATTTACGGGCATAACATGAATGACGGTTCCATGTTCGGCAAGCTGTCCAGACTGACATCGGAAGAAAAATATCAGGATGACCCCTATATCTGGATACTGACCCCGGAGCAGAATTACCAGTACGAGATGTTCAGCCTGCATGTCACGAAAGTAGACAGCAGCGTCTATACCCTGTTTACCGGCACGGACCACCGGTTTATTACCTGGGCGCTGGACATGCAGAGCCAGTCAAAGGCAGAGCTGAGAGAACAGCGGTTCTCACTGGAGAGCCGTATCATTTCCCTGTCCACCTGCACCACGGACAGCTCGACGCGCTATGTGGTTCAGGCAGTCCGCGTAAAAGGCGACCCGCCGCCGGAGGGATGGAGTGAAAAAACAGATGCAGCAGGCCAGGCAGAAGGAGAGACCGGCGGGGAAGGAACCGTTGACGTAAGCGGGGATTATGACATGGCAGACTTTGTTCATTCCGAGTCTGCGAATACGAAATCCGGTGAAGACGGCGGAGATTCCGCGGGAACGACGGTGGTTACTCCGGAGCCGGAAAATGAGGAGAGCAGCGCGGACGAAGTGGCTGTCGGGTAAGAAGAAACAGCGAAACAGGAAGGGAGGAACACAGGTTGGATAAAATTGCGGAACTGCAGAAGATCATTGATGAACACGACAACATAGTGTTTTTCGGAGGAGCCGGTGTTTCGACCGAGAGCGGCATTCCGGATTTCCGGAGTGTGGACGGTCTGTACAACCAGAAATATGCATGGCCTCCGGAGACAATCCTCAGCCACACATTTTTCAAGAGAAATACAGAAGAGTTCTATCGTTTCTACCATGATAAAATGCTGGCGCTGGATGCAAAGCCGAACGCGGCGCATAAAAAGCTGGCGGAGCTGGAGGCGGCCGGAAAGCTGCGGGCAGTTGTGACCCAGAACATCGACGGGCTGCATCAGATGGCCGGGAGCAAAACAGTCTATGAGCTCCACGGAAGCGTACACAGGAACTATTGCCAGAGATGCGGGGCCTTCTATGATGCTTATTACATGGCCGAAGCAGAGGGCATTCCCGTGTGTGAGAAATGCGGCGGCGTGATCAAGCCGGATGTGGTTCTCTATGAAGAAGGCCTGGACCAGCAGGTGATCGAGGGCGCCGTGCGGGCCATTCGCGATGCACAGGTCCTGATCGTCGGAGGCACATCCCTGGTGGTTTATCCGGCGGCCGGCCTGGTGCAGTATTTCCGCGGGGACAAAGTCGTTCTCATCAATAAAGGGGCGACTTCCATGGACGGCACGGCTGACCTGCTCATCCAGGATCCGATCGGAGAGGTGCTCGGGCAGATACAGGTGCGGAAGAGCGAGTAAAGGGGGCTGTCGCATTAAGCTTCTAAAGTGTGTAAATATCCAGAAGGGAACCTCCGCAGCGTCGGTACTTAGCGAAAGCTTGCTTGAGCTTTAGTACCGCTACGCGAGG
>CADBNA010000376.1 GCA_902795835.1 uncultured Lachnospiraceae bacterium
ACAACTATCGTCCTCAGTTCTATTTCAGAACAACAGACGTTACCGGCGTTATCAATCTTCCGGAAGGCACTGAAATGTGCATGCCCGGCGACAACGTCGAGATGACCATCGAGCTGATCCATCCGATCGCTATGGAGCAGGGTCTTACCTTCGCTATCCGTGAAGGCGGCCACACTGTCGGATCAGGCCGTGTTGCTTCCATTATCGACTGATAAGGACTGAAAACAAAACAGAAAAGGGAGACAGGGGTCAGACCTCCGTCTCCCTTTTTTTACGCGCCAGGGAGACAGGGGTCGGGAGGTCAGACCCCTGTCTCCTTACACATCAAAAAACCGGGGAGACAGAGGTCTGACCCCTGTCTCCCCGGTTACCGGTTGCATTATCCCGTCAGCTTTCGCCGCGGCCTTTTCTCAGCAGCTGATCCAGCTTGCTTTCCTTCTTGCCTGCTTTCGGATTCTCAAGCGGGCCTCTGAGGCCCCTGACGCTGGTGATGTACAACCCGCTGATGGTTGCCCGTATCTCTTTTTTCAGCGGAATCTGTTCGTAGACGTCTTTATCACAGATAAATGTCATGATGCGGGGTCCGACTTTGGCTTTTACGATCGGATATTTCACCCTGCGAAGCATCTTCGGCGTCTGGTCGAGCACCACCTGCGGAAAACCGGCATCCTTCAGACGCATCTTCTTCTTGTCTATGATCAGCATTGTTACATTCTGCTTTGCCGCATCAATCTGCGCCTGCTGTTCATTCTGCTTCTTCTGCGCGCGCTTCCCCAGAAAATAGAGGACAACGACTACCGCGGCGAGAATGGCGGTTATGATCAGCAATATCATCCATGCTTTCATGGCATGTTCCCCCTTCTTCTTAATCCTAGTTATGATAGCATTTGTTTCATCAAAAGGCAACAGATTTTACAGTTGCCCGGCAGTCTGATTTGCGATATGATAAAACATGTATGATTATGTGGAAAAGCCTGCAAAAGTGCTGTAACAGCACTGGGCGGGGATGACTGAGGGAGAAAATGGCGGACAATAAAAACAGCAATCAGGGACAGACAGGGGATGTTTCGTCCGGAAATGTATATCAGCCTCTGCTGAAGACCAGACCGGATACGACGGCGCAGAACCGGCAGAGGGACCGCGCAGGGCGGCCGGCTCCGGATAATGATGCCGCTTCATCCGGCAGCAGAAAAACGGCCGGGAAACGGCCGGCCGGCGCGGCACGGAGAAGAAGCGGCGCCGCGAAAAACCGCGCAGGAGCGGCTTCACAGAGAAGGAGAGCTGCCGGGCAGGAGAGCGAGGCCGAGCGGAAGAAACGTCTGAAAAAATACCAGAGTCAGAAGGAAGAATATCTGCGGCGGAAACGACAGAAGATGCTTATGCGCAGACTTCTGCCGGTGGCTGCCGTGCTTGCTGCCGTGCTGATCCTGACCGGTGTGATCGCAATTGCCAGGAAGGTGAGTCAGGACAGACAGAGGAAGGAGGCCGAAGCGGCTGAGGCGGCAGAGATTGCCAGAACGCAGACACAGGTGGATGCCGCAGAGGTGCTGCATCTGTCGTTTCCTGTACTGACGCTGGACAAGGAAGAGAAGGAAGACACCATAATAGATGAAGACGGTGACGGCATACCGGATGACTTTGTTGATGAAGACGGCGACGGCATACCGGATGATGAATGGCTCGGAGATACCGCGCCTGAAGAGGAAGGCCCGCTTATGCTGGATACGGACGGCGACGGTCTGCCGGATACGGAAGCTGTTGTGGATACGGACGGCGACGGCAAGCCCGATGCTCCGGAAGGGGCTGTGGCCTATGAGGATGCAGACACTCTGACGGTACAGGAGTTTAATTCTATTCTGAAGGAGCTGTATGAAAAGGACTATGTCCTGGTTGACATCTACAGCCTTGCAGAGTCAGGGGAAAACGGCTTTGAAAAAAGCATGATTTCCGTGCCGGTAGGGAAAAAGCCCCTGATCATCTCACAGAGGGATGCGAGTTACAGCGCCAAGACGGACGGTCATGTAGACCGGCTGATTGCTGAGGACGGTGCGGTGGCTACCCAATATACCAATGCGGACGGGGAAGAAGTGATCGGCGTGCAGGATGTCGTGCCGGCGGTCGAGGAATTCATCCGCCAGCATCCGGATTTCTCGTTTAAAGGAGCCCGGGGTATTGTGGGCGTGACAGGGTACCGGGGTCTGTTCGGATACCAGGTCGTACTGGACGAGGCTGTGATTACCACCCCGATGCCGGATGTCATGGCCAGTGCTGATCACGTCCTGAACGGCGGCGACACCGTATGGGAAACCGGGGACACAGAGGAAGGCGCAGATCAGGAGGGTGAAACAGATACGACCGCTGAAGCGGAAACGGAACAGGATGCCGATACGGGAGATGGCCAGGAAACTGAAACCGGAGAGGCACAGGATGCCGATGCCGGAGAAGGACAGGAAACAGAGGCCGGAGCTGCAGAGGAGACCGATGCCGGGACAGAGCAGGTGACCGGAGATGAAACCGGCCAGGATGCGGAATCCGAATCTGATCAGGCACAGGAAACCGGCCAGGATGAGCAGCCCGGAGAAGACGCGGCCACGGAAGCGGGAGACGCTGCGGATGCCGGCCAGGAGGCGGGAGATACAGACACTGCTGCGGATGAACAGGCGGAAGGAGAAGCGCAGGCACTCTCCGGCCAGGACACATCAGCAGAAGAAGAGACATCACCTGTCTATATCGGGAATGCCGCGGTGAACTCCAATATCCATGAGGTGGAGCAGATCATTGATATCATGCGGGGAACCGGCTGGAGACTTGCCTGCAACGGATACAGCCTTCTCAGCTACGGCAGCGAGACGGAAATGATGAAGGAAGATGTGGATATCTGGAAAGAGGACATCGGAGAAATCCTCGGCACTACAGATATTCTCCTGTTCCCCAAGCAGACGGATATCGGCGGCTGGGGGCCCTATCAGGAAACAAATGAAAAGTATACGTATCTCCGCGATGCGGGATTCCGGTATTTCTGCATAGAGGACGATGAGGAATATTCCTGGCTCCAGGTGCAGCCGGAGTACCTGCGGCAGGGCATTCATGAAATAAGAAATTATCACGATTTCGAGGAATTCATGCAGAGGCCTGCAAAAGGGGTTTGATTGTATCTAAAGAATAATAATCTGGAAGGATGGAAAAAAGAGATGAAATACAGAAAGATTGCAGGATTAATTGTACTCGCGGGCATGCTGGCGGCAGGCATATCAGCGCCGGCAGTGGTGACGTCTGTTTCCGCAGAAGAAGAGAGCACCTCCGTGTCCGCGGCCTCTGAGGCGGAAGCGGAGAGCACCTCCGTGTCCGCAGCCTCTGAGGCGGAAGCGGAGAGTACCTCCGTGTCAGCGGCCTCTGAATCGGAAGCGGAAAGCACCTCCGAATCTGCGGCATCTGAGTCTGCCGCAGGAGAGGAAACAGCAGACAGCAGTCCGGAAGATGAGATGGATCCCGAGATGGCAATGCTGATGAGCCTGCCTCTGGTGGAGGGCGAGTATGAGCTGAGTGACTGCGTGACTCTGGGCGAATACAAAGGGCTGGAGCTTACGGCTCCTTCCGCCGCTGTCACGGATGAAGAAGTGGAGCAGAGAGTCCGCGCCCGCCTGAAACCGGAGGAGGTTGAAGACGAGAATGCTGTCGTAGAGGAAGGAGACACGGCCCGGATTGCCTTTGTCGGCAAAAAAGACGGTGTGGCGTTTGACGGCGGCACCAGTGACAGCTATGACCTGGTCATCGGTTCCGGTTCTTTCATCGACGGTTTCGAGGACGGAATCATTGGCATGAAAAAGGGCGAGACGAAGGATCTGAACCTGACTTTCCCGGAGGCCTACAACTCTGCGGAACTTGCCGGCCAGGACGTGGTCTTTACCGTCACCGTCAATGCCATCCTGCGCACGCCGGAGCTGTCGGATGAATGGGCTGCCGGGCAGGGCGAAGGAGAATATAAAACACTGGAGGAATATCTGGCACATCAGAAGGAAGTGATAGAGCGCCAGAAAGAGAGAACCCGTCTGCAGTCACTGCAGGGAGATGCCTGGTATGAACTGCAGAAGGCCAGCACATTCTATCAGCTGCCTGCGGAATATGCGACACAGGGAGAAGAGCTTTTTGAGGACGACGTCCTGCAGGAGGCTGCCGCTTACGGCCTGGATCTGGATACCTATCTGACTGCCGCCGGCCTGGATAAAGAGCAGTATGAGGAGATGAAGCAGCAGTACGGAAGATATGCCGCCATGAGCAGGATCCTGCTGGAAGCGATGATTGAGGCGGAAGATCTTTCGACAGACAGCGATGAGTATCAGGAGGAACTGGAAAAGCTGGCCGGGGAGCTGGAAGTGGATGCGGACAGTCTGTTTGAAGACCATGATAAAGAAACGGTTGACCAGTATCTGCTGACACAGATGGCATCGAACCGGATCATCAGCTATGCCAGTGTGACAGAGGAATAAAATGACAGAGAACACACAGATGACCCCGGAGAATTTCCGGGAACAGCTGGGAAGGATTCTGCTGCTGGCTGAGCAGCAGGAAAACAGGATCAGCAGGGAAGAAGTCAGGGCTTTTTTTGAGGAATCCGCCCTGACAGAAGAACAACTGCAGCTGGTCTGTGATTTTCTGCTCTCCCGCAAGGTAATTGTCAGCGGATACGGGGAAGCCCGGAGCGGCAGCTCACCGGCAGAACATACTGACCGGGAGGATGCCGTACAGGAAGCCGCCCTGCAGGATACCGCCGCACAGGATGACACGCTGCGGCAGGCCGGAAATCCGGGACTTCTGCCGGAGGAGAGCCGCTGGCTGGAACTTTACAGAGAAGAACTATCCGCTATCTCTCCCGCAAAGGAGGGAGAGCGGCAGCAGCTGCTCGTCCGGCTCCGGCAGGCT
Organism: uncultured Lachnospiraceae bacterium; assembly: GCA_902795835.1. Next base: position 4,921 of record CADBNA010000376.1, read on the forward strand.
GAGGAACAGGCCGCTTCCCGGCTGACAGAGCTGATGCTTCCTGCCGTGCTGGAAGCCGCCCTGCGGATGGACCGGGGCCAGGTCCTTCTGCAGGATCTGGTGCAGGAAGGCAACCTGCAGCTGCTCCTGGCAGGCGCCCGCACAGACTGGCGGATGATTATGTCCGCGGAAATGGCGGAGGAAAAGCTGATTGCTGCTGCCCTGGATGCCATGCGGGCGCTTGCCGCCGAACAGGCAGAGATGCATACGCAGGACCGCAAGATGGTGGAAAAGGCGGAAAACCTGAAAGACGGCATTGCCGTTCTGAAGGAGGAACTGGGCCGCGGGGTCTATCTGGATGAAGTGGCGGAGTTTCTCAGTATGACAGAAGAGGAGGCAGAGGATATCCTCCGGCTGACCGGAGAAGAACCTGCTGAAGAGGAATAAACAGTCAGGGGCACAGGACCTGCAGAAAGGACAGATGACATGGGATTATTGTCAAAGCTGAAAGGGGAGCCTTCCAGGGCGGAACTGGACCGGGAAGCGAAAAAGAAAGTGGAGGCGGACCGCGCCCGCATGGAAGATCTGCGCGCCCGTCTGGAGGCTTCCGCCGCGATTTCTTCCGGACATTTTGACGAAGAGGATGCACTCAGGGTCAGGGCTTATCTGAAGAATGCTTCAGAAAGCATGAAAAATGTCATGCCGGCGTCCTTTGATGTCACGGGTATCGACAGAAAAATCAGCGGACTGATTCAGGTGCTGGAAAGATCCCTGCAGGAAAACGGCAGCCCTGAGACGGCGCTGCACTGTCTGCAGGGTATCGCCTATGGCGTCATCCGGGGACATGCATCCATCTCTGAGAACGCCGTGGAATCGGATATGATCCGCAGGCGCGAGGATATGGCAGACCGCTACCTGCGCATCGCCCAGCAGTCGCTGGAACTCGATCAGATGGAGAAAGACGTCAGCCGCAAGGCCGAGCAGAAGGAGCAGCGGGAACTGGAACTGGAGCAGACGGAAAAGGAGCTGCAGTCTCTGATTGATGAACATCCGTCGGCCTACTATGCGCTGCAGGAAATGACGCCGAAGGAAATGGATGAGGTGACCGGTCCCATGAAGGAGATGGCCGGCAAGATGCAGAAGGCGGTGAACCTGCAGAAGGGCATTCGTCAGCTGGAGCTGCTGATCGCTCAGAGAAAGCAGGACATCAATACCGTTGAGGCCAGCAATAATACGCTTTACACCCATCTGACCAGCTGGGAGTCGGAGATCGATGAACAGAGCATAGCGGATATTATCCGACTGGGACAGGAGTTTGAGAAGGATCTCCTGGCCAGCCAGGCGAAGATGAAATCCCTGGCCGAAGCCACGGATGAGCTGGATAAGGCAGTCAATTATATCCTGGCGGGAAAGAATGAGAAAGAAAAACAGATTGAGACCGTCGTGATGTATGAGAAGCTGAAGAAGACATTGCTGCGGCAGGACGCTGAAGATGAAGCCGGCAGGCAGCGCTATGCACAGGAACAGGAAGCCCTGCGTCAGGAGACAGAAAAACAGGCACAGGAGCGGATGATGACGGAGAATGACGGCCACAGGGAAATCAGCTACAACTAAAGCCAGCGGGGATAAAAAACATGGGAATTTTTAAAAAAGCCAAAAAAGAAAAACCGAGCCAGGAGGAAAGAATCCTCCGGACCAGACTGGATCTGGAGAAACTCCGCGACAGATATGAGGTGCTGCTGGAGACCCAGAGACGGATTCTCCGAAAAAGCATTACGCAGAAGGAAAAGAATGAAGCCGAGGCCAAAATCAGGGCCGGGATCTGTTCATATACCATTGTAAATGAGGCCCTCCGCGACCTGGATGAGATCACGTCCGACATCGAGCTGACCAATTCCCTGAAAGGCCTGAACCGCTCCCTCAGGGCAGTCAACAAGCTGGGGAAAAAGGCGTCGCCCGGGTTCTTCACCAAACTCTCCCTGGATCGCCAGGTCGGGAAAATGCAGAAGCGGGATGAAAACAATGCCCCGGAGAAAATCTACAATGACAGTACCCTCAGCACGGTTGATGACTGGCTCGGATCCAAATGGGATCATGTGGCCCGGAGCTTCATAAACGGAAGCAGCCTGGAAGACTGCCTGAATGATTCCCGCGTCCTGTTGGAATCTGAGCCGATACCGGACCTGGAGGCGTATGAGGATGCCTTCGGAGAGGAAGAGAAAAAGGCGGGCGGCGAAGAGCTGAGCGCGGATGACGACCTGCGCGAGCTGCTGAACAGCGATATTTTCTGAGGATGCCCAAAAGGAGACCCTGAGCAATGACCAGTGATTATATAGAAAAAATGCAGCGGAAGGAAAACCTGTTCCGCGCATACATGCAGAAGGCTGATGACGCCTATGCCAATGCCGGAAAACACTGTGCGGAAGAGGGGAAAAACCTCCAGGAGGCCGTGAAGCTGCAGTATGAGATGGCCGAAATCAGCGAGGGCGAGGAGAGGAATTTTCACCTGCGCCGGCAGAAGGAGGTTGAACAGCGGCTGCGGGAGGTGATCAAAGAGGTCAGCCCCGATACCTATATGCGGATCTCCGGAAAATCCTCACAGAAAGTTCCCGTCGGCGCTGCCCGGAATGACAGACCCGCAGAGGGAGGATCATCCGACGGCGTCAGCGATGAGGCCGTAAATTCCTGGTACAGAGAGAGCCCTTCGCATTCCTTTGCGGACGTGGCAGGCATGGCGGATCTGAAGGCCCAGCTGCAGGAGTGCATCCACGACACGAAGCTGATCAGGATCCGGGAATACATGAAGATGCGCCAGCTGCATTCTTTCCTTTTCATCGGGCCTCCCGGCTGCGGCAAGACGTATATCATCGAGGCCTTTGCCCACGAGCTGATGGAGAAGGACTACAAATATATGTCCGTCGATGCATCGGATATTCTGAGCCGCTATGTGGGCGACGCGGAAAAGATCATCGCAAGACTGTTTGAAGAGGCGGAAAAATGCGCGCCCTGTATCCTGTTCCTGGATGAAATTGACGGCGTGTGCAAAAACCGCTCCATGCGGGACCTTCCCGTGTGGGCTTCCAATATGACGACGGCTTTTCTGACGGCTTACAACAGGATCCAGTCCTCGGATAAGCCGGTGATCCTGCTGGGCGCCACCAACTATCCCACGCAGGTGGATTCGGCGATGATGGACCGCGTGCAGGTGATCCGCGTGCCGTTTCCGGATGAAGAAGCGCGCACGCATGCATTCCGGCTGAAATTTGAAAAGATGATCCGGCTCGGGGAAGACTTCAGTTTTGCGGATATGGCCGCGGTCACGGATACATATAACTACAGAGACATTGACAGGCTGTGTGCCCGCATCAAGAACCTGATGCTGCGCGATGTGCTGGAGAAGTACCACACGGAATCCGCGGCAATCGAAGCGATGCAGAACGGGAGCTTTGTGCTGTCCAGGGAGATGTTCCGGACCGCTCTGGAAGGATATACCCCCTCGCCGAAGGAGGCCATTATCCGGGAACTGAATGCATTTGAAGAAGCGCAGAAAAAACAGCAGGAGCAGATGGGATGAGTGCGGCTGAGGTGACGGCGGGATATCCGCTGGCAGAAGAACTGCCGCTTCCGGAAAAGACGCTGGCGGATATTGTGGCAAGAGATGCATATACGGGCATACTCAGGAGCCTGCTGCCGGATGATGAGCTGGACTGGATTTTTCTTCTGGACAGACTGCAGACTGTCTGCCTCTGCGGGAGACCCGGTACGGGAAAGCGCACGCTGGCTATGGCGTATGCCGGTTCCGCGGGCCGCAGGGGATGCCGCATACTGAGAGGCAGTTGTTCCGCCCTGTCCGAAGATAGGGAGGCAGCTGCGGATCAGATGAGACAGATCCTGCAGGAGGCGGCAGGTTCTCCTTCCGTCCTGCTGCTGGAA
>CADBNA010000377.1 GCA_902795835.1 uncultured Lachnospiraceae bacterium
AAGAAAAGGGTCGGCGTTTCTCCGGGAAGCTACCGGAGCAGGGCGGCCGCTTCACCTCTGCGGCCACAGGAAATGTGAACGGATCCGGCGCCGGAAAACAAAAAATGTTTGGTAAAAATGACCAGAAGAAAAGGCGCTTTTAGTCAAAATAGGATCACTTTTTGACAACATACATTTGGTGGGGCAACTTCGCTTTTTAATATAATTATAATGGTTGATTTGTAACTGCAGGCGAGGTGTTTTTACGAGTTAGAAAAACAATACTTTTTAAACCATCAGGAGGAAAAGAAATGACACAGGAAGCTTTGGGAATGATTGAGACCAAGGGCCTTACAGCAATGATCGAGGCTGCTGATGCGATGGCAAAGGCCGCAAACGTAACGATTGTGGGCTGCCAGAAAATCGGTGCAGGACTGGTGACGGTTATGGTTCGCGGAGATGTCGGCGCCGTAAAGGCTGCTACAGACGCAGGCGCTGCGGCTGCATCCAAGGTTGGCGAAGTGGTTTCTGTTCACGTAATTCCGCGTCCGCACAATGATACCGAAATGCTGATTCCGAAGGGCCTGGCTGAGTGATTTTTCTGCCATATAAAAAATAACCGGCAAATTATTGTGTAATTGCGGGAGAAAGGAAGAGTAATGGCAGATTACGAGACAATGCAAAGTAAGCTAAAAGGCATTCTTGCCGATATCCTGGGAGAAAAGGACGGGAATGCGCCATCCGGATCCCCTGCGCAGGATAATGCGGTTCAGAATATCCTGGAGAAACTGACGGCAGGCAAAGCTGCTCCGGCTGCACCCGCTGCACCGGCAGCAGGCGCTGCAGATCCGGTCATCGGCAGGCAGCCGTCCGACATCCTGAAGGTCCCCGAGGACCAGAGAATTCTGACGACGGACAAAGGCCTGGTTCAGAAACTGATCGATTCCGTGACAGCAGCGGATGGCCCGGCGGCAAAGGCGGCAGCGGCTCCTGCTCCTGCTCCGGCAGCAAAGCCTGAAAAGGCAGCGGCCTATGGCCCCGCAGATCCGGTCATCGGCAGACAGCCGACCGACATCCTGCGTGTCCCGGAGGACCAGAGAATCCTGACAACAGATATGTCCCTGGTGATGCAGCTGATCGATTCGGTGGTGGCTCAGGACGGCTGTGCACCGGCCGACTGCGCGGCATGCACCGCTGCATGCGATTCCAGAAATACGGTCTCCAGAGAAGATCTGGTCAAAGATCTCATTACCGAAATGGGCGGCGTGACCGGTTCCGGAAAGAACGGTATATACGACACAGCCGAAGAGGCTGTGGCCGCAGCCGAGAAGGGTTACGAAGAGCTTCGGAGAATGACTCTGGCAGAGAGGGAAGTACTGATCGCTTCCATCAGGAAGAAAGGTATGGAGACCCTGGAGCGCCTGGCGAAAATGGATGTGGAAGAGACCGGATACGGCCGTGTCGAGGACAAGATGATGCGGACCAAGGTCATGCTGGAAAAGACGCCCGGCACGGAAGACATCAAAACAGAAGCGCTGGCAGGCGACAACGGCATTACACTGGTGGACCGCGTGCCGTTCGGCGTAGCCTGCTGCATCACACCGTCTACGGGCATCCAGACGACGCCGTTCCACAATGCGATCTGCATGATTGCAGCCGGCAACAGTGTGGTATTCGCCCCGCATCCGAATGCGGTGAAGAGTTCTCTGGCAACGATCGAGGCTATTAATGAGGCGATCGTGGAAGCAGGCGGATCCAACAATATCATCACTTCCGTAAAGGAAGTCTCTTTTGACGTAACAAATGCGATTATCGAGCATCCTTCTGTGAAGCTGGTCGTTGCCACAGGCGGCCCCGGCATCGTGAAGAAGGTCCTGAGCTCCGGCAAAAAGGCCATCGGCGCGGGCGCGGGCAATCCGCCTGCATTCGTCGACGAAACAGCGGATATTCCGCATGCGGCAAAATGCATTATTGCAGGCAACTACATGGAATATGGCATTCAGTGTATCTGCGAGAAGGAATGTGTCGTTGTTGATTCGGTCGCAGACCGCCTGATATTCGAGATGGTGAAAGCAGGCGCCTATCTGCTGAAGACACAGGAAGAGATTGACAAACTGACGAACCTGGTGTCCACGCCGAAGGGGCCGAACAAGGCCTGCATCGGCAAGGCGCCGAGTGTGATCCTGAAGATGATCGGTATTGATGCCCCGGCAGATTCGAAATCCATTATTTTCGAAGCCCCGAAGGATCACATTATTGCAACTGATGAATTCCTGATGCCGATCGTTCCGATCGTGCGGGTTAAGGACGCGACCGAAGGTATTCTGCTTTCGGCGAAATATGAAGGCGGACGCCGTCATACGGCCATGGTTCACTCCAATGACATCCGTGTCCTCTCCAACTACGCGAAGACTCTCGGCTGCACCATTATTGTCAAGAACGCTCCGTCCTACGCGGGTGTCGGCATCGGCGGCGAAGGCTTCATTACCGCGACGATCGCCGGACCGACCGGTGAAGGCATCACCTCTCCGAGGACATTTACGCGTATGCAGAGATGCGCCCTGGTAGGGGAATACGGCCTGAGAGGTACTTACCCGTATTAATCAATGGAGGCAGGAACCGGAATGAGAATTAACGGAGCGCTGGGCATAATAGAAGTATATGGGCTCGCAGCTGCGATAACTGCCGTGGACGCGGCGATGAAAGCAGCCAATGTAACCTATGTAAACTATTTTAAGACAGGCAATGGCAGTATTCAGGTCCGGCTCGTCGGTGATGTGGGTGCAGTTCAGGCCGCGGTAGCGGCAGCAAAAATGGAAGCATCAAAATGTGGTTTGGTTCTGGGCACCTCTGTGATTCCGAGACCCCATAACGATCTGAAGGCATTTATCGGCCATTACGGGCTGATGGAGAATTCCATCTTCATGGAAGAACCGGAGGCAGAAGCCGTCAAAGAGCCGGCAGCGGAAACAGAAGCCGTCGAAGAACCGGCAGCGGAGGCAGAAGCCGTCGAAGAGCCGGCAGTTGAAGCGGAGCCTGAAGAGGCAGAGGCCGCAGAGGAGCCGGTAACCGAAGCGGAGCCGGAAGAAACAGAAACCGCAGAAGAGCCGGCAGCGGAGGCAGAAGCCGTCGAAGAGCCGGCAGTTGAAGCGGAGCCTGAAGAGGCAGAGGCTGCAGAGGAGCCGGTAACCGAATCGGAGCCGGAAGAAGCAGAAACCGCAGAAGAGCCGGCAGCAGAAGCAGAGGCCGTTGAAGAACCGGCAGCGGAGGCGGAGCCGGAGAAGGATGCCCGGGAGGCTTCCGGGGAAATCACCTGCAATATCTGTCATGATCCGAAATGCCCCCGCATGCGCGGACAATCCAAAAAACTGTGTATCCATTACAGAGATTCATGATGGAGGCATAGCATATGGAAAATACGCGGGAAATTTACAACAATCTGATCAAAGGACTGCTGGAAGAACTGGATGATCCGAATCAGCCGGAGAATTGCAGCAGGCCGATGAAAATGCAGAGTCTTCTTGTACTCCTTACGGGCGGTCTGACCGGGTCAGAGGAGGCGGCAAAACAGCTGAGATGTCTCAGAGACAGCGGATACCGGATGGAAGTTGTTTTTTCCGAAGCCGGGAAGAGTGTCCTGGGCAGCAGGTGGCTGAAGGAGAACGGACTGGAAGGCCTTCCGGTTGTGGAGAAAATGGCCGACGGTTTTGTAGCCCTCTCCAACTGCAATGCAGTTGTTGTGCCGGTTATGACGGTCAATACGGCTTCCAAGGTCCTGAACGGCATCGCGGACAATGTGGTTACCACAGTAATCATGCACGCACTGCTTCAGGGAAAGCCGGTCATAGTGGCAAAGGACGCATGCGACGTATCCCTTCTGGCACAGGTCCGGAATGTGAAAGAGCCTCTCTACTACGCGACACTGGCTGCAAACATCATCTGTCTGGAGCAGTTCGGAATTGAGATGATTCCGGCATCGCTTCTGTCGGAAAAGGTGGAAGAACACTTCAGTCCCTCACGCGTATATTCGAAGGTTGTCCGTCCGGAAGCCCCTGCGAAAGAAGAACGCACGGCGGGAAAAAGGGAAACGGAATCTGTCTTTACCGGCAAGGTGCTGTCCGCTGCGGACGTGCTGGTATGCAGGGCGGATGTGATCCGGATCCCGAAGAAGACAATCGTAACACCGGCAGCGGCTGACAGGGCAGCTGAGAAAAAGATCAGAATCCTTGCAGACTGAAAGAGCTGTCACAAAAAAGAATTGCAGAAAAGGTCGTGAATTATGTTTTTAGCCAAAGTGATAGGCAACGCAGTATCTACACAGAAGGATCACCGGCTGGTGGGCAGTAAACTGCTGCTGGTCATTCCCATTGACAATGCTCAGGAATACGAGAAGGCAGTCAGCGGGCCGCTGGAGAAAAACATGATCATAGCGGTCGACAAGGTTGGCGCCGGTGTGGGAGAAATCGTGATCGTTACCTGCGGGTCGCCTGCGGTGAACGCGACGGAAACGGCAGATTCGCCTGTTGATGCTGCAATTATCGGTATCATCGATACCGTCGACATTGTGACAGGCCTTTAAACCGATCCCGCAGCCGGAAAACCTGTAACTGTTCAGTATTTGATTCGACAGTCATTGCCTAAAGAGGAGTGTATGGATTATTCAGGTGTATATCGGAAAAAATTAACAACTCCCGAGGAAGCTGTCAAAGTCGTAAAATCGGGCGACTGGGTCGACTATGGCTGGGCTACCAGCAATCCGGTCGCGCTGGATAAAGCATTAGCAGCAAGGTATCAGGAACTGAAGGACGTCAAATTCAGAAGCGGTATAGTATCGCGGATGCTGGAGATATTCAAGGTGCCTGATATGCAGGAGCATTTTATCTGGAACTCGTGGCATTGCAGCGGGATCGAGCGCAGGCTCTGCGGGGAGGGAAAAGCCTTTTACATCCCTGTGAAGTATTCCGAGATGCCGCGGATTTACCGGAAGTATCTGAAGGTAAATGTTGCGATGATGCAGGTCGCGCCGATGGATGAAAACGGGTTCTTCAATTTCGGACCCAATGCTTCCCATATGAAAGCAGTCTGTGAGGTGGCGGATGTCATTATCGTAGAAGTAAACAGGGCAATGCCGTATTGTCTCGGCGGCGGCTATAACGGCGTCCATATCGATGATGTGGATCTGATCGTGGAATCCGACTGTACCTCCATACCGGCCATCGGCGGCAGCGATGCCCCGGCGTCGGAGGTGGATACGGCGGTGGCCAACCTCGTGGTGCCGGAGATTCCGGACGGAGCCTGTCTCCAGCTGGGAATCGGGGGCATGCCGAATGCAATAGGCAAAAAGATTGCGGAATCGGATCTGAAGCACCTGGGTGTCCAGACGGAAATGTATGTAGACGCATTTGTTGATCTGACACTGGCGGGAAAAATTGACGGATCCAGAAAAAATCTGGACAGGGGAAAACAGACCTACTGCTTTGGCCTGGGGTCAAAGAAAATGTATGATTTCCTGGATCATAACCCCGCCTGTGCGGCGATGCCGGTAGATTACACAAACGACGTCAGAATCGTTGCCATGCAGGACAACTTTGTTTCGATCAATAACGCAATCGATGTGGACCTGTTCGGCCAGATAAATGCAGAATCTTCGGGAACGCGCCATATCAGCGGCGCAGGCGGCCAGCTTGATTTTGTGATCGGTGCCTATCTCTCCAGCGGGGGAAAGAGCTTCATGTGTCTTTCTTCCACTTTTCAGGGGAGTGACGGGCTGATCCAGTCAAGGATCCGTCCGAGGCTGAAAGAAGGCTCCATTGTTACAGATACCCGCGCAAACGCGCATTATCTGGTAACGGAGTACGGGATGGTCAATCTGAAAGGACTCTCCATGTGGGAGAGGGCGGAAGGAATCATAGCCATCGCGCATCCGGACTTCCGGGATCAGCTGATCAGGGAGGCGGACAAAATGAAGATCTGGCGCAGAAGCAACAAAATAAGATGAACAGAGCTGCATCTGTTCTTTAGGAAATGAAAACTGTAATTTTTTTAAATTACCGGAGGATTAGGTTAAATGAATAAAGCTGATATCATTAATCAGATTGTGAGCGATGTGATTTCTGCTCCGGAAGCGCAGGGAAAGACATCGGTAAGCGATGTAAAGGAAGCGGTCAATACCGCAGCAAAGATGATAGATCCCTCCTGTGCCGGCATGACTGAGTTTATTGATTTTGACGAGTATTATGGAAATACCGTCGGCATGGTCGTGCCGAATATTGACCGGCAGCTGGCAGCCTGCATGGGCATGCCGGATGAGCTTCGCGCAATCGGCATCGTGTCGACCCGTTTTGGAGGACTGCCGCCGGCAATCGCAGGTGATCAGGCAGCGAAGATGGTAAATGTCAAGCTGATTGATTTCAACGCTGCAAATGACCCGGTAGCGCGCGGCGCCCATGGCTCCACCTGGATCGTAGGGTCTGAGGACGTATCCGACTCCAGACGATGGGTAGAAATCACCATCAACAATCTGCGGACCTGGGCATATGGCGGTGTCGCATACAATGACAACGCCCTCTATGATATCGAATATGTTGCATCCGCAGGCCCGATCCTGACGCATCCGTATTTCGGCGCCGATTACGGCAAGGCATGGGGCGCTGCTGATTTCCTGCCGAAGGCAATGGGCCTGGTTGTATGTGATCAGATTCTGAAGAGCGCCGATATTGAGTGCATCAAGCAGTATAAACCGGATGAAGTCGTTCTTGCCAACGAGTTCGCGATTTCCTTCAAGGGTGATTCCGGTGCGGTTAAGCATGCATGCCAGAGAGGCCGTGACGTTGCTGTCGCAATCATGAATGCGGTCGGACACGGAGAAGTTGTTATTCATGGTACACCGTACTTCTAAAACAGAAGAATACCGGTTTGCCGGAACAGTGAAGCGGGCTTGCATCATAAAACTGCTCAATGCATTTGCTGTTGAGCAGGCATGATGGTACAGCACTCCCGGAAAGCCCGTTTTCATGAGACAGTGCGTCTCCTGAAAGCGGGCTTTATTCAAAAAAAAATAAAGTGTTCAAAGCCTGCTGCCGGGAAGAGTATGCAAAGGAGACAGGGAAAACGTATGAGCGATTATTATTTCATGAAAGCAAAGATTTTCATGGGAGAGAATTCCTGCAGAAGAATCTGCGATTTTGACATCTCGCGGGCCCTGCTCATCTGTGATCCGTTTCTGAAGGATTCAGATGTCCTGAAATACGCAATAGGTAATTTAAAAAACAATCAGATTGAAGTACATCTTTTCGCGGACATTACTCCGGATCCGGATGTTTCCCTGGTGCGGAAGGTATTAAGAGAGTCCGTTGACTTCAGGCCTGACGCGATCATAGCTGTCGGCGGGGGATCATCTATCGATACGGCCAAAGCGGTGTCTTACTTATATGCAACACTTCCGGGAGTCGATAAGAAACCCTGCACGATTGCGCTGCCGACAACCAGCGGAACAGGGAGTGAACTGACTTCCGCAGCGGTCATTACGGATCATGCGGCAGGCGTGAAATATCCGTTAATAGACGAGGATATGCTGCCGGATGCTGTTTTTCTTGATCCGAAGCTGACAGAGAGCGTGCCGCCGAAGGTGACGGCTGATACGGGTATGGATGTGCTGACCCATGCCATAGAAGCCTATGCCTCTGTCAACGCCAATGATTTTACTGATGCAGGGGCCCAGAAGGCTGCCATGATGGTTTTCCGTTATCTGGAGAAATGCGTCAGAAACGGTCATGACATGGATGCCCGTACCCATATGCAGAATGCCTCTGCCCTGGCGGGAACCGCCTTTAATATAGCTTCTGTGGGTATCTGCCACAGTATGGCGCATGCCCTGGGACAGCGGTTCCATCTTGCTCACGGAAGGTGCTGCGGCGTATTTCTTCCGTTTGTTGTTGAGTATAATGCCGGCCTGGAACTTCCGGAGACGACGGCGCCTCTTCTCAGATACGCCCAGTTTGCTTCCGATCTCGGTATCAGGGAGGACACACCGGAAGCGTCTGTGCGTCATCTGGTCCGCCATATACGCGCTCTGATGACAAATACGGGCATTCCCGTGCATTTCAGGGAATTGGGCATACAGGCTGATGAGTATATCAGTGAAATTGATACGATGGCGGAGAAAGCTATGCGGGACAGCTGTACGGCTTCGAACCCCAGACATCCTTCTAAAGAGGATATCGCGGCGTTGTATTACAGCTTTTATCGTTATTAATACATTTGTCTTATCAGAGGAGGCAGCACATGGGACTGCTTGACATGGTACAGGAAGCTGGTGTGATCGGAGCCGGAGGTGCTGGCTTTCCCACACATGTGAAATTAAAAGCAAATGCGGAATATATCTTATTAAACGGGGCGGAATGCGAACCCCTGCTGCGTGTGGATCAGCAGCTCATGGCCGTTCATGCCGAAGAAGTGATCCGGGGACTGATGATCGGAAAAGAGATCAGCGGAGCCGGCAAGGCAGTCATCGGCATCAAAGGCAGCCATCCCGACGTGATTCAGATCATGAGAGAGACCATCCGGCAGACCGGCCTGGAGGGACAGGTTGAGGTAGGGGAACTCCCGGATGTCTACCCTGCAGGTGATGAACAGGTTCTCGTCTATGAACTGACGGGCAGGGTGGTCCCGGAGACGGCGATTCCGATCGCCGTCGGCTGCGTGGTTATGAACGCGGAAACGGCCTACAACGTATACAGGGCCACTGAAGGGATGGCAGTCACCGAAAAATTCCTTACCGTAAACGGTGCCGTTCCGCACCCCGTCACCGTAAAAGTGCCGGTAGGCACTCCGGTCCGGACGGTATTGCAGCTTGCCGGCATCCGGAATCCGGAGGATTACGGCATCATAGACGGCGGCCCCATGATGGGCCCCCTGCTGGCTGATATTAACGGATATGTCACCAAAAAATCAAAGGGATATGTTGTTCTTCCGCCGGATCACAGTCTGATCCGCCGGAAAAGCAGAGAGATGGAGACGGCCGTGCGTCTTGACCGGTCCGCATGTGAGCAGTGCAGTATGTGTACGGATCTCTGTCCGCGCCATCTGCTCGGTCATTCCACAGTTCCGCACAAGATGGTCCGGGCCCTCATGTACAGGGCGGAAGCCGACGAAAAGGTCAGCGCCGCGCTGACCTGCTGCCAGTGCAATCTCTGTGAGTATTTCTCCTGCCCGGCCGGAATCAGCCCCAAGATGGCAAATGTTTACTTCATGGGCAAACTCAGAGAGAAGAACATTCGGCACACGCCAAAAGACAGCTATACGCCCGTCAGTATGCGCCCGTACAGGCAGGTGCCCAGCAGGCGGCTGATCACAAGGCTTGGAATCAGCGGATACAACGCCGCGGCTCCGCTGGATGAGAATCCTTCCATCGAGGTAAATGAGGTCGGCATTCAGATCAACAGCCATGTCGGAGCGCCCGCGGTGCCGTGTGTTTCTGTAGGAGACCATGTGGAAGCGGGACAGAAAATCGCTGTTATAAAAGAAGGAGCACTTGGGGCAAATGTCCATGCCAGTATCGAAGGCGTTGTTGCAGCAATTGAGAACAACAGGATTATCCTGAGGAGGAACTGAAGTGCCGAAGTCTATAGGAATGGTGGAATACAACAGCGTTTCCAGAGGTATATACACCACGGATCAGATGGTGAAAACTTCGAATGTAGAGATTGTGACAGCGACGACAATCTGCCCGGGAAAATACATCACGATTGTTCACGGCAATGTTGCCGAGGTGGAATCAGCCCTTAAAGCCGGCGTTGAAGCAGCCGGAGAGTTCCTGGTGGATACTACCATGATATCCAATGTTCACCCCGATATTTTCCCGGCTATCGTAAGCGCGACCATGCCGGAGCGCGTGGATGCACTGGGCATTCTGGAATCCTACTCCCTCTCTTCGATGGTCGTCGCGGCTGATAAAGTGCTGAAATCAGCAGAGCTGGAGGCCATCGAACTCAGGCTGGGAACGGGACTTGGCGGGAAAGCCTATTTCACGTTTACCGGCAGTGTGGCGGCAGTCGAGCGGGGCGTCGAGGTCGGCAGGGAGACGATCGGAAGTGAGAGAGGGCTTCTGATCAATGCTGAGGTCATTCCGTCTCCGTCACAGGAAATCATACAACATCTGTTTTAATCCGGGAGAGGTAACGAAATGGCTGGTTTTAACTACGAAAACACTCCGGGAACAGAGGAGCAGCCGCTTCGGATCGTTCAGGAAATGGTGAACGGCAAGGAGATCACACTGGCTCATATCATGGCTGCCCCCATGCCTATTATTTATCAGAAGCTGGGTCTGAATCCCAATATTGACTACAGCAACGCCGCAATCGGCATTCTGGATATCACGCCTCCGGAATCATCGGTCATTGCTTCCGATATAGCCGTGAAAGCAGCGGACGTTTATCTGGGTTTTGCAGACCGTTTCAGCGGAACCATGATCATAACCGGAAGCCTGTCATCTGTTGAGTCGGCTATGGAGGAGGTAATTAAATTCTTTCAGAATACGCTCGGCTATGTATCCTGCCCCATTACGAGATACTGACAAAGGAGAGGCGGTACCGTGGCAGACAGAAAAAATGATGACAGAGAGCGGCTTCAGTATTTGCTGGAGCAATATGTGATCAGAGAGTACAGGGCGGGGAGAAAGGCCAGAACCGTACAGGAAAGGGTGCATGCGAAGGAAGTTGTCCTCGCGCATGTGATCGGCACATCAGAGGACCGCATCTATACGAATCTTTCCCTGGATATCGGAACACATGAAGGGGAAGAACCATACGGGGACGCCATAGGCATTTTCAAGGCCTCCCCGGATACGGCAATCATAGCGGCGGCGGATATTGCCGTGAAGACCGCAGATGTGAAAATCGGTTTTCTGGATCGCTTCAAGGGAACCCTGATTCTTACCGGGGAACTCTCGGATGTGAAGGAAGCCCTTTTCCGGTGCAGAGGATACTTCAGCGATGTGCTTCATTATCGCTGCTGTCCGGTGACGGAGAGCTGAGATGCTTTCATTTTTGAAGCTTTCTGGCGCAGAAACCGGAAAAACCAGCCGGCAGGATGCAGGGGGATATTATGAGAAAGCTTTTTCTGTGCGGCAGGAGTGAGGCAGGCAAGACATCGCTCACACAGGCCCTGAAAAATGAAGATCTTCATTACGTGAAGACGCAGGCTGTGAATACATGGGATATCACCATTGACTGTCCCGGCGAGTATTCGGAGACCAAGGAACTGGGATTTGCCATGGCCTGTTTCAGCTTTGAAGCGGATGTCTGCGCCCTCCTCTGCGGCGCGGATGAGCCATATGACATGCACGGGCCTTCCTACAGCAGCTTCTGCAACCGGCCCATGATCGGAGTGATTACGAAGATCAATTCCCCGAGGGCAAATGTGGCGATGGTATCGCAGTGGCTGACGGAATCAGGCTGTGAGAGGATTTTTCCGGTCGACAACATGACGGGAGAAGGCATCCAGGAACTCAGAGAATATCTGGATCAGACGGATGTGCAGCTGACTCTGGACGAGGCAATAAAGCTGCAGAGCCGGGGGATCAAGGTATGAGAAGGCTTTTTCTGTACGGGAGAAGTGAAGCCGGAAAAACATCTCTGACACAGTCGCTGAAAAGCGAAGAGCTTCATTATGTGAAAACGCAGTCTGTGAATACCTGGGATATCGCGATCGACTGCCCGGGTGAGTATTCAGAGGCAAAGGAACTGGCCTATTCCCTGGTCTGTTTCGGCTTCGAGGCGGATGTCTGCGCGCTCCTGTGCGGTGCGGATGAACCGTATAATATGTACTGGCCCTGCGACTGCAGTATCTGGAGCCGCCCGCTGATCGGGATTATAACGAAAATCAATTCCCCGAGGGCAAATGTGGCGATGGTTGCCCAGTGGCTGACAGAAGCGGGCTGTGAAAGGATTTTTCCGGTGGACAACCTGACGGGGGAGGGCATTCCCGCACTCAGAGAGTATCTGGAGCAGGAAAATGTGGTTTTGACGCTGGACGAAGCGATGGAGATGCAGAAGCGGGGAATATGGGCATGACCGGACGCAGGACGACCGCCTGCGAAAGACAGTGCAGGGAAAAAGACGACGACACTGAGCCGGGTAAGCACGGCAGATATTACATGCTTGAGGCAGGTAGTTATGGAGTTCACACAGGAACAGATCTGCGATATCGTCAGACGGTCCATTGAAGAATATGAAAAGGGCAGGCTCCTTTTTACGGCAGAGGCAGGCGTTACCCGCCGGCATGTAATCCTTTGCGCAGAAGACCGGGAGCTGCTCTTTGGAAAGAGGTATTCCATGGGCGTGGGAAAACAGCTCCGGCAGCCCAGGGAGTACCTGTACAAAGAAACCCTTACGCTTGCCGGAAATAAAACGATGTTTTCCGACATGCATATTCTGGCAGGGGATATTGCGCAGACGCAGGTGGTGCTTGCGCGCTCTGACATGATGAACCTGGGACTTGATCTGAACATATATGAAAAAGAAGGACGGTTCCCTGACGCGGCCATCACGCTGATCGGCCCGGCCGGCCTGCTGCCGGCAGGTGCATGTGTGAAAATCGCGGAGCGGAGCATTACCCTGTCCGAATACACTGCGAAGAGGCTGAATCTTGCGGACGGAGATATGCTGAGCGCGAGAGCGGGAGGCGGCAGGTTGCTGGTCTTTCACAACGCAAGGGTAAAGACCGGGTATTACACTACAGAGTTCCACCTGGATGCCGATGAGGCAAACGGGGCCGGAATCCATGACGGGGATCTGGTAGAAATCGGATATTTTTGAAACAGATAATAATAGTAGGGAGGTATGTTATGGCTTTACCGAACAGCAGCATCATCAACGGACCTGACCCGATGGTCGTGGAAATGATTACGAGAAAGCTGCCGCAGGATGTGAGAAAAAAGATTGCCGGGATGCGTTTTAATTCGATCGGCCTGGTGAACGCACCTGTTCCCTTTGTCTTTTATTATGCTGACGTTGCCATAAAAGCAGGTGATGTTCTGGTATCAGAGATCAACGGGTCCTGTCCGCAGCACATTACGACACTGGCTGTATTCGGGGATATCGCCGCAGTAAAGGCGGCGATGGATGCCATCGAAGCAAACAGCGCTAAAAAATGAAAGGAACAGTAATCTGCCACGGCAGAATGCTTGCCATATACATATGCAGGATTTAAATCAGGTCAATAACAGAATCAATCACATGTACGCCCTGCTGAACAAGCCGCCGGCAGAGATGCCCGACAAAGATGAGCCTCTTTTCCTGGGCGTGGATATCGGAACGGCAAATGTGCTTTCCCTGGTCGTGAACAGCAGAAAAGAACCCGTTGCCGGACGGATAGACCAGGCGCACGTAGTGAGAGAGGGCATGATATTTGACTACTTTCACGCACTTCAGCTGGTGGAACAGCAGGTGGGCGATCTGAAGCAGGCCCTCGGCAGGGATCTGCGGAACGTCGTATCCGCGGTGCCTCCGGGAACGGAACACAATAACGGCAGAGTGACACGCAACCTTCTCGAAGGAGCCGGACTGAATGTCCTGTCGGTTATCGATGAGCCGACAGCGGCATCCATTGCGCTGGAGATCCGAGATGGTGTTGTGGTAGATGTCGGCGGCGGAACGACAGGCGTATCCATTCTGAAGGACGGCAGGGTCGTTTTTTCGGATGATGAATCCACCGGAGGCTTTCAGCTGGATCTGGTGCTGGCCGGAGGCCTGGGAATACCGATCGAGGAAGCAGAACAGAAAAAATGCGATCCGGCGCTGCAGGAAAAGCTTTTTCCGATGGTGCGCCCGGTTTTTGAGAAAATCATAACCATTACGCACAGATGCATCAAAGGATATGATCCGGAGATTATTTATCTGGTGGGAGGAACCGGCACCTATCCGGGTTTTGCCGAACTGATGCAGAAGATGCTGGGGATTCCCACGATCCTGCCGGATCACCCGCTGCTGATCACACCAATGGGAATGGCCCTGTCATGCGTGGATCAGATGGCAGATCAGAAGCAGCCGGAGAAGAAAAATTTTTGGGAATAACCATAAGGGAGGAGAATGATAATGGCGTTTATAGACAGTATCAAGGCAAAAGCGAGAGCTGACAAAAAGACAATTGTTCTGCCGGAGTCCATGGACAAGCGTACCTACGAGGCGGCGGTAAAGTGCACGAGAGAAGGCATTGCGAATATCGTCCTGATCGGCACCGGGGCAGAGATTGCCAGATACGGCGCAGGCTATGACCTGACGGGGATAACGGTTATCGATCCCTTTACGGATCCCAAACATCAGAAATACATCGACAAGTTTGTCGAGCTCCGCGGGAAAAAGGGCGTGACACCGGAAATTGCCGAGAAGACCATGATGAGCGACTACATGTATTATGCCTGCCTGATGTGCAAGTGCGGAAGCGCGGACGGGGTTGTATCCGGCGCCTGCCATTCCACCGGCAATACGATCCGGCCGGCGCTCCAGCTGCTGAAATGCAAGCCGGGAATCGGAAGTGTTTCAGGATTCTTTGTGATGGAGGTGCCGGACTGCGATCTGGGTGAAAACGGTCTTTTCGTGATGGCGGACTGCGCGGTAAATACTGATTTTGATTCGGATAAGCTCGCCGAGATCGCAGAGCTTTCCGCGGAATCCTTCCGTTCCCTTATCGGAAAAGAACCCAGGGTAGCCATGCTTTCCTTCTCCACGAAGGGCAGCGCGAAGCATGCGAACGTCACCATGGTGGCGGAAGCCACGGCAAAGGCTAAAGAGAAGAATCCGGATCTGAAGGTGGACGGCGAACTTCAGCTTGACGCGGCTCTCGTCGCAGACGTCGCTGCCCTAAAGGCGCCGGACAGCCCGGTTGCCGGCCATGCCAATACCCTGATCTTCCCGTCTCTGGAGGCCGGCAATATCGGCTATAAGCTCGTCCAGAGGCTGGCAAAGGCAAATGCCTACGGGCCGGTTCTGCAGGGACTCTCCATGCCTGTAAATGATCTCTCGAGGGGATGCTTTGCCGATGATATCGTGGGAGTTGTGGCCATAACGGCAGTAGAAGCACAGAACATGTAAAACAGGAAAACACCGGATTAAGGAAGTGTGTGGTATGGGGAAAGAAAACCGGCAGGATAAGGTGCTGGATCCCACCTGCGGCGGCATGCCTGAGTTCATCGGGTTTACAAAAGGGGAAAGCGGCATCTTATGCATCAGCGCCTATGTGATCGCCAATCTTGACCCGTCAGTCCGGAAAGCGATGAAGATCCCGCCGGAGCTCTGTGCCGTCGGGATGATCAGCAGCCGGTTCGGCGGCGCGCCCATAGCCATGGTGCTCGACGATATACTGAAATCCTCACAGTCCGTCCTGCTGCAGGGAGAGTTTGTAATCGAGGCGCTGGCTGCCGGCGGACACGGTTCGTTTTTCCTGGTCGGCAGCAGGGATGCGGATGATGTCCGCGATGTCATCCAGAAGACTTTTGACCATTGCACGGACATGTACGGGGGGATCGGCGCCGGAGAGACCACCTGCTACGATCTTCACTTCAGCTCATTAACCGGAGATGTCGTCTGCGCCTCGCTTCCGGGAGCGGAACCGGCCGGAAGGTGGTGCATGGTGGACGCCATCCCCAAAGGACTGGGAATGGTGGTCCTCAATGAAGCCGTCAAAAGTGCCGGCGTGGAGATACGGGAACTGATGACGCCGTATACCGATAATGACTTTGGAGCCGGATTGAAAGGCGATACCGCCTCGTGTCTGACAGCGGTGAGAAAAGCCCGGGAAATCACAGCAGCATATACCCGGATGATAGACGGCAGCAATCCGGTGCCTCTGGGAGGAACGTATTTCTGAGGCGCCGGAAATGAATGAATTATACACAGGAGGTAAAGAACATGACACAGTTGGCATTGGGAATGGTTGAGACCAGGGGCTATACGGCAATGATCGAGGCAGCGGACGCCATGGCAAAGGCCGCGAACGTGACGATTGTCGGCGGAGAAAAGATAGGCGCCGGACTGGTCACGGTTATGGTGCGGGGTGATGTCGGTGCGGTAAAAGCTGCGACGGATGCCGGTGCCGCAGCTGCTTCCAAAGTGGGTGAGGTCGTATCTGTCCACGTGATTCCGCGTCCTCATCAGGATACGGAAATGCTTCTTCCGAAGATGCTGAGGGACGAGCTGGATATCTGAGCCTCCGGCACAGATGTTTTGTCCTGTTCTGTGCGGCCGGCGGCAGATTCTGTGCCCGGTCCGATTGTGATGCCTGGAAACTGACGTTCAGATGAAAGAGGGAAGGAATGACCAGTCTGAATGGAAAATTTCCGCCGCATGGCGGTTCATCGGAATTCACCGGCCTGTACAGGGGGAAGTATGGGAATCTCTGGGTTGGCGGATGGGTGATCCCGAATCTGGATCCGGCCATTGCGGAAGCCATGGAGATACCTGCGCAGTACCGTTCTGTGGGGATCATAACCAGCCGGTCGGCATCTATGTCTGTCTGTGTAGCCGCCGATGAAGCAGTCAAAACCGCAGATGTGCATCTGGTCCATCTGGAAATGACCACGGATTCAAATGGAAAGGGCCCCCGCTGCGCCTTTCTGGTGCTTGGCGGAGAGGATGTCTCGGATGTCCGCCGCGCCGTTCAGGTGACAATGGATGCCCTGCCGCACACCTTCGGCGGCATGGGAGTCGGCGAGACGGCCGGCTATGATGTCCACTGGAGCGCCAATCCCGGAGAAGTGCTCTGCCACCCGTATTTCGGAGCCGTGCCCGGAAAGGCATGGGGGTTCCTGGACGGGTGGCCGAAAGCCGTCGGCATGATCATGGCGGACTATGCGATGAAATCCGCGGCCGTCGAGCTGATCCATGTGCACACATCCGAAGAGAATCACTGGCACAATGAGTATACCTGTTCATTCACCGGCAGTTCGGGCGATGTCCTTGCTGCGGTTAGGAAAGCCCGTGAAGTCGGGGAACACTGCATACGCGCAACCGGAAACCTGGAGCCCGTCCCGCAGGGAGACCCCTACTACTGAGGATGACGCCAGACAAAGCCTGCTCTGAAACGCAGACAGATTACAGGGAGAATATTTCCGGATCGGGGGAGAAAAATCCGAAAGTAGGGTGAAGAGAGATGATGGTATATGCTGACAATGCGGCGACATCGCCCATGAGCGAAACAGCCCTGCGGGTCCTGACGGACAGCGCCAGGTAAATCT
>CADBNA010000378.1 GCA_902795835.1 uncultured Lachnospiraceae bacterium
AGGATCTCGCCGCTGGCATCCACAACCGTTCCGTCTTCCCGGCGGCGGCTGCCCTTAATTATCCGGGTCAGGCTCGTATCCAGACGATGTCCGTTGTACTCCAGCCGGAAGTCACTGTTTACATCTGCGTAAAACTTGTTTGTGTGATCCTCTGCCGGCATGATGTGAATGTTCTCCGGATCCACGCGCATTCCGACGCGGTCACCGGTCTTTGCGGAGTGAACGGTCTGGATCACCATCTCATTTTTTCCGGAAAGAACAGTTATCTCATAATGCATTCCCTTGAAAATCACACTGTCCACGACGCCGGTGATCGTCCCCTCTCCGGGCTTCGTGATCTCCACATCCTCCGGACGGACAACCGCTGTAATATGGGTGCCCTCTTCATAGTCATCTACACAGGCAAACTCTCCGCCGCAGAACCTGGCTCGCAGATGTCCGGTCATCATGCCGTTGAAAATATTGCTCTCGCCAATGAAATCCGCAACAAAAGCATTGACCGGCTCATTGTAAATGTCCTCCGGCGTGCCGGCCTGCTGGATCCGTCCCTCATTCATGACCACGATTTTGTCAGACATGGTCAGGGCTTCTTCCTGGTCATGCGTGACATAGATAAAGGTAATCCCCAGCTTGTCATGCATGTCCTTGAGCTCCAGCTGCATCTCCTTGCGCATCTTCAGGTCCAGGGCGCCCAGCGGTTCATCCAGAAGCAGGATCTCCGGCTCATTCACCAGTGCCCTTGCTATGGCGATCCGCTGCTGCTGTCCGCCTGACAGCGTTCTGATCCTGCGTGTCTCAAACCCCTCCAGGTCCACCAGCTCCAGCACACGCCGCACCTTCCGTTCGATCACATCCTTCTGCATCTTTTTCTGCCGCAGACCGAAGGCAATGTTTTCAAAGACATTCATATGCGGAAACAGGGCATATCTCTGGAAAACCGTATTTACAGGCCTTCGGTAGGGCGGCAGGTCCCGGATCGACTTCCCGTTCAGCAGGATATCGCCTTCAGAAGGCATCTCAAACCCGGCAATCATGCGCAGCGTCGTCGTTTTGCCGCAGCCGGACGGCCCCAGAAGAGTGACAAATTCTCCCCTTTTCACCTCCAGGCTGAAATCATCAACTGCACGGAAGCCGTCTTCGAAGACCTTGGTGATACCGCGCAGTTCTATTATCGTCTCTCTGTTTTCCATTGCTGTTTCCTATCTCCCATGTGTTTAGTTCTAATGGTTTTGCGGGGCCCGCCCTGAGGCATCCTCAGTTCTTTTTCTTTTTGGAGTTCTTTTTCTTGTTTATTTTGAGCTCTTACTCTTCTTTTTGAGCTCTTACTCTTCTTTGATCACACGGATTGCTCCGTGCTGCGCACTCCCGCAATCCTCCCCCCAATTCGGATTTCGCGGGGCCCCTCCCCCACTTCATCCTCATTGGGGGGCGCGTCATTAACGTCTGCCCGCTTACCCGTGCAAGCACGGCGCGGGGCATCCGTTATGACACTCGTGATCAAAACTCCGGGGGGCTGCTGATCCACAGCAGTTTTGCGGGCCTGTTTCCGGAATTCGTGATTCTGTGAGTCTGGTCTGCCTGATAATAAAAGCTCTCTCCGGCCTTTATATGATAAACTTTTTCCCCCAGATACAGATTTACCCTGCCGCTGATCACAAAGCCGAATTCCTCTCCGGAATGAGGTTTGTCTTCTTCCAGTTCGCCATGCGGCTGCAGCATCACCAGCATCGGTTCCATCTGATACTTCTGTGCTGAGGGAACGATCCACTGTCTGCTGTTGCCGGATTCGTCGATTTTTTCAAAATACTCATTTTCCGAGAAGACAACCTTCTCTTCCTCCTGCCGGAAAAACTCTGCGGGAGTTGTGCCGAGACATTCGATCAGATCAAAAAGTGTCACAACTGACGCCGACACCTGTCCCCTCTCCAGCTGGGAGATAAAACCTTTTGTCAGCTCCGTGCGGTCGGCAAGCTCCTGCTGAGTCAGTCCGTTCCGATTGCGGAGATTGCGTATCCGTTCTCCGATATAACTGTTGACATCTGTCGTTTCCATG
>CADBNA010000379.1 GCA_902795835.1 uncultured Lachnospiraceae bacterium
CAGGAAGATGCTATGAAAGCGCTGCTGCACAAGACGACGGATCTCTACATCCACCTTGTGGACCTGTGCTGCGAGTATTATGATCTGGACGGTTTCCAGATGCACGATGACTGGGGCTCACAGAAAGCGCCGTTCTTCTCGGATGCGGTTGCAAGGGAGTTCTTCCTTCCGGAAATGAAGCGCTATAATGATCATGTGCATTCCAAAGGACTGTTCAGCGATCTGCACAGCTGCGGGCACATCGAAGACCGCTGCGACATCTTTGCAGAGGCGGGGTTTGATTCCTGGACCCCGATGCCGATGAACAACACCATCGAGCTGTATCAGAAATATGGCGACAGGATTGCCATCGGACTGGTATATGACAGGCCGTTTGATCCTGCGACCACCAGTGAGGCAGATCAGCGTGCTGCTGCCAGAGATTTTGTAGACCGCCTGCTGATTCCCGGCAAGATCGGGACCTGGTCCGGCTTCTACAACGCACCGGGAATCATGACGCCTGCCTTCCGGGAGGAGCTGTATATCGCATCCCGGGAGAAATTCTCCAGGTAACAGGACAGGCCCGGGGATGCACCAGCCGGGGCGATCCTGAATGACAGAAAACCAAAACCCCCGCCACAGGAGAGAATCCGGCGGGGGTTTTTGCACGGCTTTCCGGATCTGCCGGCAATGTACCGGAAGTCTGTCCGGCCCGGTGAAACCTTCGTTGCGCCACTGTGCATAAGTATGCTATACTTGTGCGGTATGTATCTGAGGACTGCGGGAGCGTGCCGCACGGAACAATCCGCCGCCGGCTTTCCCGGCCGGTGAACCTAAAAGAAAAACATCTGCCATGAATTATGTCGTATTTGACCTGGAATGGAACCAGTGCCCATATGGAAAAGACAGGGAGGTAAAAAGTCTTCCCTTTGAAATCATTGAAATCGGCGCCGTTAAGCTCGACCAGAACCGGAACATTACCGATACCTGGCACCGGGTCATCCGCCCGTCCGTATACAAGACACTGAATTACCGGACCCAGGAGGTCATTCATCTCCGACAGGCTGACCTGAAAAAGGGGATCTGGTTTCCGGACGCGCTGCGGGAGTTTCTGTCCTGGGCCGGACCGGATTCCGTGTTCTGTACCTGGGGGACGGTTGATCTGCCGGAGCTGCAGCGCAACATGAAGTATTATCACCTGCTGCACCTGCTGCGGGGTCCCATGCATTACTATGATGTGCAGAAGCTGTTTGCCATTCAGTACGAGGATATGAAGAGCCGCCGTTCTCTGGAATACGGGGCGGATTATTTTTCTCTGGAAAAGACCATGCAGTTCCACCGGGCCCTGTCTGACGCATGGTACACGGCCGAAATATTCCGGAGAATCGATATGGATGTGGTGCAGGCCTACGATTCGATCGACGTCTACCAGAATCCGAAAAAGAAAACGGATGAAATCCATATGGTATACAATGGGTATTCCAAATTCATTTCCCGGGAATTCAGGACAAAAGAAGAGGCCATGACGGATCAGGAGGTTCTGTCCACGCACTGCTGTCTGTGCGGCCGGAAGGCCCGCAAGCGCGTGCTGTGGTTCTCCGTGAGCGCGAAGAATTATTACTGTATTGCGGAATGCCCGGAGCACGGGCTCCTGAAAGGCAAGATCCGTATGAAACATACGGATGAGAACAGGGTGTATGTGGTGAAAACGATCAAAGTGACCGGCCAGGCAGAGGCGGAATCCATCCGCGACAGACGGGATGATCTGAGGGAACGCCGCCGCAGGCGGAGAACTGCCGCGGCAAAATAAAGCCGCGGCCTGGCCGGCCCGGCCAGTAAGACGCTTCTGTGCTTGACAATCGGGAAATGAGGTTCTTATAATAAGGAACAGTTTGAAAAGGGATCATCTGGAGGAGGTAGCTGATAAATGTACCAGAAAGTCGACACAAATCTGAATTTTGTGGAGAGAGAACATAAAGTTGAGAAATTCTGGGCTGAAAACCAGGTCTTTGAAAAAAGCATCAAAGAGCGTGAAGGCAGTCCGATGTATATGTTTTATGACGGACCGCCGACGGCAAACGGCCAGCCGCATATCGGCCATGTGCTGACCCGCGCCATCAAGGATCTGATTCCCCGCTACCGGGCCATGAAAGGATACGATGTCCCGAGAAAGGCCGGATGGGATACGCACGGCCTCCCCGTTGAGCTGGAAGTCGAAAAGGAAATCGGCATTGACGGCAAGGACGAAATTGAAGCCTACGGCATTGAGCCCTTTATTAAGAAGTGCAAGGAATCTGTCTGGAAATACAAGGGCATGTGGGAGGAGTTCTCCGGCAAGGTCGGTTTCTGGGCGGATATGGACAATCCGTATGTCACCTATTATGACGATTATATTGAGTCCGAGTGGTGGGCGCTGAAGACGATCTGGGACAAAGGCCTGCTTTACAAAGGCTTCAAGGTCGTTCCATACTGTCCTTCCTGCGGGACGCCTCTTTCTTCCCACGAAGTGGCCCAGGGATACAAGCCCCTGAAAGAACGCTCCGCCATTGTCCGCTTTAAGCTGAAAAATGAAGATACCTATTTCCTCGCCTGGACGACGACGCCATGGACCCTTCCGTCCAATATCGGCCTCTGCGTGAACCCGGACGAGACATACGCGAAGGTGAAATGCGTCGACGGGTATACCTATATCATGGCAGAGGCACTGCTGGATTCCGTACTGAGCCCCCTGGCGGAGGAAGGCAGCAAGGCGTATGAGATCCTGCAGACGATGCCCGGAAAAGATCTGGAGTATACGGAATACGTGCCGCTGTATGCCTGTGCGGAAGAGTCTGCCCGCAGGCAGCACAAAAAGGCCTTTTTTGTGTGGTGTGACGGCTATGTCACCATGACAGACGGTACCGGCATCGTGCACTGCGCACCTGCTTTCGGTGAGGATGACGCCCGTGTCGGCAGAAAGTATGACGCTCCGTTTGTGCAGATGGTAGATGACCACGGCCGCATGAAGGAGGAGACTCCTTTCGCCGGCATGCGCTGCAAGCCTACCGAAGAAGAGAAAAAACACGGCGCCGTGAGTGCCGATCCGGAGATCCTGAAGGAACTGAAGAGCCGGGACCTTCTCTTTTCGGCGCCGGTATTTGAACATGATTATCCCCATTGCTGGCGCTGCAAGACGCCGCTGCTGTACTATGCCCGGGAGTCATGGTTTATCGAAATGACTGCCGTGCGGGATGATCTTGTCCGCAACAATCAGGAGATCAACTGGATTCCGAAGAACATCGGCGAAGGCCGGTTCGGCAACTGGCTGGAAAATATTCAGGACTGGGGTATTTCCCGCAACCGGTACTGGGGCACGCCGCTGAACATCTGGGAATGCCCGGACTGCGGAAAGCAGATCAGTGTCGGCAGCCGGAAGGAACTGGCGGCGCTGAGCGGAGATCCGGAGGCAGAACACATGGAGCTCCACCGCCCCTATGTGGACCAGGTAATGATTCGCTGTCCGGAATGCGGCGGCTCCATGAAACGGGTTCCCGAAGTCATAGACTGCTGGTTTGATTCCGGGGCGATGCCTTTTGCCCAGCTCCACTATCCTTTTGAGAATAAGGAGCTCTTCGAAAAGCAGTTTCCGGCGGAGTTTATATCCGAGGCAGTGGACCAGACCCGGGGCTGGTTTTATTCCCTGCACGCCGAAGCGACACTGCTGTTCAACCGGCCGGCGTTCAAAAATGTCATTGTCCTGGGACTGGTCCTGGACAAAGACGGCGAAAAAATGAGCAAATCCAAGGGCAATGCCGTCAGTCCGATGGAAGCCCTGAATAAATTCGGCGCAGACGCCGTGCGCTGGTATTTCTATACGAACAGCGCGCCGTGGCTGCCGAACAAATTCCACGACAAAGCGGTCATGGAAGGACAGAGAAAGTTCCTGGGCACGCTGTGGAATACGTATGCGTTCTATGTTCTGTACGCGGACATAGACAGATTTGATCCGATGAAATACACGCTGGATACCGGCAGCCTGTCCGTCATGGACCGCTGGCTGCTCTCCCGCCTGGCATCGACGATCCGGGAGACGGACGAACACATGGAAAACTACCGGATTCCCGAGGCGGGACGCGCGCTGGAGAGCTTTGTCGATGACATGAGCAACTGGTATGTCCGCCGCAGTCGTGAGCGTTTCTGGGCAAAAGGCATGGAGCAGGACAAGATCAATGCCTACATGACACTCTGGACGGCTCTCACGGACATCTGCAAGGCGGCGGCTCCGATGATTCCGTTTATGACGGAGGACATCTATCAGAATATTGTCCGCACAGTGGACAGCACTGCGCCGGAAAGCATTCATCTCTGCGACTATCCGTCCGCACATGAGGAGTGGATCGATCCGGAACTGGAGCAGAACATGAAGCATCTGCTGCAGGCAGTCGTACTGGGCAGGGCCGCGCGGAATATTTCCGGACTGAAGAACCGCCAGCCGCTGAGCCGGATGCTGGTGAAGGCTGATTTTGTCCTGTCTGAGTATTTCCTGCAGATCATTCGCGATGAGCTGAATGTAAAAGCAGTCGAGTTCAGAGATGATATTCAGGTACAGTATTCCATCAAACCCCAGCTGAAGACGGTCGGACCGAAGTTCGGCAAGCTTGTCGGCGGAATCCGGAAGGCCCTTGCAGAGATTGACGGCGCCGCCGCTGTCAGCGAACTGCAGAGAGAAGGCGTCCTCACACTTACGGCAGACGGGCAGAAGGTGGAGCTGACCAGGGAAGACCTGCTGATCGACATCGC
>CADBNA010000380.1 GCA_902795835.1 uncultured Lachnospiraceae bacterium
AAAACTATCGTGTATAAATATCCATACGGGAAACGCTTGCGCTCTGGTCTCCGCTTCGCTTCGGTCGGCGCTAAGCGAACGTCCACCGGACGTTCAGCGCCCTCGCGCAGCGGTACTAAGCTCAAACTTCGTGCTTATGCACTTGTTTTCGCTAAGGACCGGC
The DNA here is from genome assembly GCA_902795835.1 of uncultured Lachnospiraceae bacterium. The sequence continues at coordinate 164 of CADBNA010000380.1, forward strand.
GCTGCGGAGGTTCCCTTCAGAATGTTTGGGCACTTCTCTGGTTTACTGCGGCTGCCCCTTACTCAGTTCACACAAACCACAGATCCTGCTGCGTGGTGGACACGGCCACCGCGCCGGCGGACAGGGCGGATATGACATCCTGCTTGGTGCTCAGGAGTCCGCTGGCGATGATGGGCTGCGGGACAATGCCGGTCAGGCGGCTGATGACGCCCGGCATGACACCGGGCATGATATCGATTGCCGCGGGACGGATCGGCTGTCTGGTGAGATTGCGCAGTGACATGGAGTCCAGCAGGAAAAAACGCTGAATAGTCACGAGGCCGAGTTCCTGGGCGTGCCTGAGCACGTTTACCCGGGTGGACAGTATGCCGTCCGCGTCCGTGCATTCTGCGATATAATCCGCGCTGACTTCCTTGGAGGACAGCCCTTCTGTGAGGTCGATGTGCACCAGGGCCATTCTCCCGGAATCCTTGATGCTTTTTACGATAGAACGGATATTCAGGATCGATCCGTACAGGATGAAGACGACCCGGCATTCCGTCTGCATGACGCGCGCGAGACCGTCGTCGCCTTTTATGGCGGCAATGACCGGCGCGTCCTGGAGGGCATCAAGAAACGCTTTTTCTTTTTCACTCTGCTTCAGCTCAGCCATTTTGTCATACACCCTGGATGTTTCTGGTTGCCACTACAGGAATGCCCGTCCCTGCCGTATCCGGGATCAGGATATCCCCGATCCGCACAGGCGCAGACACTGACAGGTGATTGATCTCATCCATACATTTCCAGATCTTCTCTTTCGGGATGGCAGAGGCTGTCTTGACGGACACGCGGGGTTTGTCGCCTCCGGCTACCACGACTGTACTGGTGACGGTGCGCTCAGGGTGGATGACCTCTTTGCGGGCATATTTGTCGCCGATGTCGCAGGTATTGCCCTCTACAGACAGAATGGTTTCTCCTTCCAGCGCCACGGTGATCTCACACCCCATGGGACAGCCGATGCATGTCAGAACCTTTTTTTGCATGAGGAGCCTCCTTTCATTCCTGCTCTGTCCGGATGGTGATGGTCTTCAGATCCGGTACTTCCAGCAGCTTTTTCTTCTGCAGGATGACCTGTTCCATCTCTCCGGGAGACATGATCTTCTTTTTTGCATGCAGGATGCGCCTGTCGTTCAGGTACACACTGACATAGGCACCCTGGTATACGTTTCCGACGCGGAAGCGCACCTTCAGCAGATCATCCATGCGGGAAGGATCGACGGTAGAAGGAACGGTATAGCGCACGCCGCCTTCTGTGCAGATCCTGACGCAGCCTGCCGTTCCGGCTTTATTCTCCGCCGCCTGCTTTTCCTGCACGTATTTTGCGGCACAGGTGCCTGCCAGGGCTGCTTCTTCCGAAACATAGTCGACCAGGTCATGGACATGGAGGACGTTGCCGCAGGCAAAGATGCCGGGAATGTTGGTCTCCAGGCTCTCGTTGACCAGAGGGCCGCTGGTGACAGGGTTCATTTCCACACCGGCCGAGCGGGAGAGCTCATTTTCGGGAATCAGGCCGACGGACAGAAGGAGGGTGTCGCAGGTGTAGCGCTCTTCCGTTCCGGGAATGACCTTTCTGTGTTCATCCACTTCCGCAATGGTGACGGCTTCCACACGCTCCCGTCCCTCGATATCCACTACCGTGTGTGAGAGCTTCAGCGGGATGCCGAAGTCATCCAGACACTGTACGATATTCCGCTTCAGACCGCCGGAATAGGGCATCAGTTCTGCGACCACCTTGACTTTTGCTCCTTCCAGCGTCATCCGGCGGGCCATGATCAGGCCGATATCGCCGGATCCCAGGATGACAACCTCCCGTCCGGGCATATAACCTTCGATATTGACAAGGCGCTGGGCAGTTCCCGCGGAGTAGATGCCTGCCGGACGGTAGCCGGGGATATTCAGGGCGCCGCGCGGGCGCTCCCGGCACCCCATAGCCAGGATGACGGCGCCTGCCTGCACGGAGAAGAGGCCGTCTTCCCGGTTCATGGCGTGAACCACTCTCTCCGGTGTAATGTCCAGAACCATGGTGTTGAGCTTATACGGAATCTTCAGCTCATCCACCTGGCGGATGAAGCGGTCTGCATATTCCGGCCCGGTCAGTTCTTCCTTGAAGGTGTGCAGGCCGAAACCGTTGTGAATGCACTGGTTCAGAATGCCGCCCAGTTCCCGGTCGCGTTCCAGAATCAGGATTCTGTCAATACCGGCATTCCGGGCCGCAACAGCCGCAGCCAGACCGGCCGGGCCTCCGCCGATGATGACTATGTCATACGAGATCATCCCTCTACCTCCTTTGTTCGTCCGTAAACCAGGCAGGAAGCCCCGCCGCTCTTCGTAATCTGCTCATACGGGATGCCCAGCTCCCGGTTGATAATTTCCATGACCTTCGGTGAACAGAACCCGGACTGGCAGCGTCCCATGCCCGCCCGTGTGCGGCGTTTCACGCCGTCCAGGGACCTGGCGGGGATGATCCGGTGAAGGGATTCGATGATTTCCCCCTCCGTCACGGTCTCACAGCGGCAGATCACGGTTCCGTAGGCGGGGTTTTTCCGGATCAGTTCATTTCTCTCTGCTTCAGAAAGCTCCGAAGGCTTCAGCAGGCCTTTCCGGGTGCCCTTCCAGTCTGCCTTTTCTTCCGGGTGAAGGATCCCGCAGACAATATCCCTGACCATCTCTCCGATGGCGGGACTGGCGGACAGCCCCGGGGATTCGATGCCGGCCGCGTCAATGAATCCCGGCGCGTCCTCTACCTCGCCGATCAGGAAATCGCCGTACTCTTCGTGAGCCCGCATACCGGCGAACGAGGTGATAACCTTGTTCATGGGCAGATTCACGACATGATGGGATGCCTGTGCGATTACGTTTGCCAGCCCGGCCGCTGTCGTGTGCGTGCCGTCCTTCTCCGGCGTGTCGGTGGCTGTCGGGCCGACGATCAGGTTGCCGTGAATGGTCGGAGAGATCAGGATGCCTTTGCCGTATTTTGTCGGCTGTGGGAAAATCGTGTGATGCACATGTCCGCGGGCATCGTGGTCCAGCAGACAGTATTCGCCTCTTCTGGGCGTGATGACAATCTTTTTTTCACTGACCATGTTGTGAACGGCATCCGCCCAGACGCCGGCTGCATTGATCACGCAGCGGGCCTGGAAGACTTCTTCCGGCGTGACGATCTGCCAGGTGTTTTCATCCGATTTCCGGATGTCGGTCACCTTTTTATTGAAGAAGAAGTCTACGCCGTTTTCCGCGGCATTTTCGGACATGGCAATGGTGAGTTCAAAAGGACAGACTATGCCGGCCGACGGTGCATACAGGGCAGCAACCGTGTCGGGAGAGAGATTCGGTTCCATGGCGAGCGCCTCGTCCCGGTCCAGGATGCGCATGCCCTGCACGCCATTGCGGATTCCCCGCTGCAGCAGGTCCTCAAGGCCGTCTTTATGGTCCTCATCGATACAGACCACCATAGAACCGTTCCGCATAAACGGAATGTCCAGGTCGCGGCAGAGGTCATCCATCATGGCATTCCCGCGGACATTCAGCTTTGCCTTCAGGGTGCCGCTTTCCGCATCATAGCCGGCGTGGATAATGGCACTGTTGGCCTTGGATGTGCCCGTACAGACGTCTTCCTCTTTTTCCAGGACGGCGGTGCGCAGCTGATAGCGGGAAAGCTCTCTCGCAATAGCGGCGCCCGTAACGCCGGCACCGATGATTATGATATCATACAGCATGGTTTTTCCTCCTTACGGCCTTTATGCCAGCATTTCCTTCACGGTATCGCACAGGATATCCGCCCGGTTGGATATAATGGCATCTGCCCCGCGGGTCACCATATCGCGGATGTCAGCGGGTTCATCGACAGTCCAGACAATGACTTTCATATTGTGATCATGATAGAGCCCCATCAGTTCCGGCTGATACTGCATCAGCATATACCGGGGATGCATATTGTCTGCATTGGAGCGGCTGATATAGGCATCCATGTCCAGATAGGGCTTATCATAGAGCAGTCCTGTCTCGATGTCCGGGTTCAGCTTCTTGAATTCCTGCATGGATATATGATTAAAGGAAGAGACACTGACCTGGTCTTCCATCTTGCGGGCCGTAATTTCATCGATGACGCGCTGCTCCAGCCCCTCATAAAATACCTCATAGTTTTTCAGTTCGAGGTTCAGCAGTATTTTTGTTTCGCGGCAGAAATCCAGAAGCTGGCCGAGCGTCCAGATATGCTGCCCTGCAAATTCCGGGGATTTCCATGCGCCGATGTCCAGCTGCAGGAGCTCTTCATAGGTATAATCCCTGATAAATCCGCTTCCGCTGGAAGTCCGGTCCAGCGTGCAGTCATGCATGATTACAAGTTCGCCGTCTTTTGAGATGTGCACATCACTCTCGATGCCGTCGGCGTCTGTTTTTTCCACGGCCATCTGAAAGGCCAGGGGACTGTTCTCGGGGTACAGCCCCGAAAAGCCGCGGTGCGCGTACAGAATTGGTTTTTTCATAGCTTGCTGTTCCTCCGTTCTCAATTTCAATGTCAGACAGATAAAAGAAAAAGCACATAACTGTACCCTTTCACAGTTATGTGCTGTCTCCTTCGCTCCATGCACACAATCATTATACACAGAAAGCTGTATAAAAGCAAGAGACCGGAACACAACAAAGCCGCATGAAAGATGCACAAATAATTGGCGTAAAAAACAGCAATACTGCATAAATGTGACATTTGTTAATGCCTGAATATTGTATTTAACAATCAAACATGATATACTCACGCCAGTTGAATATCCTGGATGCGAGGAGAAGATGAGTCAATGCAATCCGAGATACATCAGATCTGATGTGAACGGGGTCATTGGCCTTTTTTCTTTTAGAGTTGTGTGCATTCCGGGTTTTTACGCAACCGGTAGTATGCTTGCAGGGAGAGAGGAAACGCTATGTTCAAGATGCTGAATCCCCGACGATTTTATTATGCGGTCGGGAAACGGAAGTTCTGGGAATTCATTATTCTTGCCGTCTTCATCATTTTCTTTTACGGGCCGCTGCTGAACATGGTCATGCTGGCATTCGCAAACAAATACGATGTGCCGAATGTATTGCCGCAGCAGTGGGGTTTTAAATGGTGGGGCTATATTTTCAGCCAGAAATCTCTGGTGTCATCTATGATTCAGTCATTTATCATAGCCATCATTACCACACTGGTTTCCATGGTATTCTGCATTCCGGCGGCGTATTCGATCGCCCGGTTCAAATATACCGGAAGAAAGCTGTTTATGCTGTCGTTCCTGCTGACGAACGCATTCCCGAAGCTGGGCATCTATACCTCAGTTGCTGTACTGTTCTATAAATACCGGCTGATGGGAACCTATCCCGGCGTCGTCATTATCCATATGATCAATTCCATGATGTTCATGGTCTGGCTGCCGGCCAGCGCCTTCCGCTCCGTACACAAACAGCAGGAGGAAGCTGCCAGAGATGTCGGCGCAGGGCCGATCCGGACATTTTTCAAAGTCACATTGCCGATGGCCATGCCCGGTATATCTGTCGCGACGCTGTATACCTTCCTCGGTTCCATGGAGGAGGCACAGGGCACCATGCTGGTCGGCATGGGGCGCATCCAGACAATGCCTGTGGCCATGTACGGAATCATTCTGGATTCCTCGGCGGTTCAGATCGGCGCCGTATTCGCCATTCTTCTGATTATTCCGTCGGTTGTGATGATTTTCCTGATGCGCAAATATATCGGACCGGAGGCGATTGCCGGCGGATTCAAGATGAAATAAGAAATAACCGGATGAATGAACAGTTTTCTAAATGATTCTTATATAGAGGAGAGAACCATGAGCGACAGAAAAGTAATGCTTGAACTGGTGGATATGACAAAGAAGTACGGTAACGGGGACGGCGTCGAGCATATCGGCCTGAAAGTATATGAAGGCGAGATCGTAACCCTGCTGGGTCCGTCCGGATGCGGAAAATCCACGATCCTCCGGACAGTGGGCGGATTTCTGGATGTGACGAGCGGCGATATCCTGATCAACGGGCGGTCTATCGTGAACCTGCCGCCTGAGAAACGGCCGACCGCCATGGTTTTCCAGAGCTATAATCTGTGGCCCCACATGACGATTTATGAGAACCTTGCCTACGGTCTGAAACTCCGGAAGCGGCCTGCCGCCGAGATCCGCGAAGAGATCACGAAGAGCCTGGAAATGGTTTCCATGCCCGGCTGCGAGAAAAAATATCCCGGCCAGCTTTCCGGCGGCCAGCAGCAGCGTATAGCCATTGCCAGATCCCTTCTCCTGAAGCCGGAACTCCTGCTTCTGGATGAGCCGTTCTCTGCGCTGGATGCCAAGATCCGCCAGCAGATGCGTGAGGAACTGAAGAAGATCCAGCAGGATCTCGGAATTACTGTCGTATTTGTTACGCATGACCAGGAAGAGGCCATGGCCCTGTCACACCGGATCGTGGTCATGAACAAGGGCAAGATCGACCAGATCGGCACACCGGCGGAAATCTATGACAATCCGGCTACTCTGCACGTGGCGTCCTTCATCGGTGAGATGAACTTCATCAAGGAAGGCAATGAGACGATTGCCGTCCGTCCGGAAGACATACGCGTTATACCGGGGGCACAGGGCGATATGATCGGAGAGGTCCGTACCATCATGCTGCTCGGCCACTATGTGGTACTGACAGTCCAGTACGGTGAGAATGTCATCAAGTGCAATATTAACAGAGAGCTGAGCGATTCCCTGAAGGTTGGAGACAAGGTCACTCTCGAAATCGGAAAGCACACTGTATTCAACAAAACCGCATAAATATGGTAATCCCGGAACCTGTGATTACCGGTTCCGATGTGTTACATAGACAACAAAGGGTTTTATGAAAGGAGAACAGAAAATGAAATTCAGAAAACTCGGGGCACTGATGGCTGCGGCAGCTCTTGCGACAGGTCTGCTGTCGACGGCTGCTCATGCAGATGCAGGCAAAGTGACGATCTGGGCCACCGGTTCGGACAATGTCCGCCAGATTTATGAGAAGCTGATCGATGATTTCAACAGCAACTCTGAATATGCAGGCACCTACAAAGCCGAGCTGCAGTTCATGCTGAGCGGCACAGGCGCGCAGTCCCTGACAGACATGCTTAATGCAGCTTATCAGGCAGGACAGACGGATACAGATTTTGATCTGGTTGACTTCAGCGGCGACGATCTGTCCAAGATGGTATCCCTGGTCGGAGAGGAAGCTTTTGTGAAGCTGGATGACACCATGATTCCGAATCGTGCCAACATTGCAGCCAAGAGCTCCGTTGCCGGTGACTACACACAGGCATACAGAGGAACAACTGTTATTCTGGCCTATGATTCCGAGACCGTTCCGGAACCCCCGAAGACCATGGACGAGCTGGTTGAGTGGATGAAAGCCAATCCGGGCCGTTTTGCCTACAATGCACCGGGAACCGGCGGCGCAGGCGATTCCTTTGCCCGCACCTCCGTTTACAATTTCCTTCCCGAGGAAGCCATCACCTCTGATGATCCCAGCTGGGTTGACCAGTGGGATGAGGGCTTTGCGTTCCTGGCTGATATCCATCAGTACATGTATACTTCCGGCGGCTCCATCGTCTATCCGAACAAGAACCAGGGCTCCCTGGATCTGCTGAACCAGGGCGAGATCGACATGTGCCCGAACTGGGCAGACATGGTTCTGTCCCAGAGAGCAGCCGGCCAGCTGAAAGAGTCCATCAAGATCGCCCAGATCGATCCGGCCTTCACAGGATCTCTGCAGACTCTGGCTATCCCGACCATCGGTTCCAACCAGGAAGGTGCCTGCGCATTCATGGATTACATGTGCTCTGACGCCGCACAGCAGATGATGGTCAAAGAAATGGCCGCTATTCCGCTGGTAGATGCTTCCAATCTGGATCTGACCGGTTTTGAAGATGTTGCGAACCTGGATGTCAGCAGCTTCCGCATCATGTCCATCGGCGACCTGAGCACACAGTTCAACGAGCGCTGGGACAACGAGATCGGAGCTCTGGGCTGACAGCAGACCGGCTTGATTTCCGATACAGAAGGTATCTGAGGTATCTGATTTTAACGAATGAACCCGGTGATTATCCGGATCTGATCCGGTGAGTAAGTCACCCGGATACGGCAGGCGGCCTGTGTGCTGCACGGGTCTGCCTGCAGAGATCCGGCGGCAGAGGCTCTGTCGGACGAAAACGAGAGGGAATGACAGATGAATAAGGATTTAAAGCAGAAACTGGCTGCGTATGGGATGGTGCTTCCGGCATTTATGGTCGTCATGCTGACAGTGGCATATCCGATCGTTCTGGCGGTTATCCGAAGCTTTCAGGATCAGAAGACAGGTGCGTTTACGTTCGAGAATTACACATATTTCTTCACGACGCCGGCTCAGCTGAAGAATCTTCTGTATACTCTGTTTGTAGTCGTCATGACAGTGCTGATTGCCATTGTTGTCGCCTATCT
>CADBNA010000381.1 GCA_902795835.1 uncultured Lachnospiraceae bacterium
ACGGTTGCCTGGAACGAGCTCTGGAGCAACAATCTGCTTCTGGACGTCGCGCCTGAAACGCCTGCCAACAAGGGCCATTATCAGCTTGAAATCTACATTAACAGCGCACTTCTGACCACCATTGAATTTGAGATCCAATAATTACAATTGAAGGAGAGATCAAGATGACCAACACTGTGAAACGCATCGGTGTCCTGACCAGTGGCGGCGACGCTCCCGGAATGAACGCGGCAGTCCGTGCTGTTGTTCGAGCTGCACGCTATCGCGGGATCGATTGTGTCGGAATCCGTCGGGGCTGGAATGGATTGATCAACGGCGATGTCTTTGTGATGGATGACTCCAGCGTCAGCCACATCATCAATCGGGGCGGCACAATCCTCTATACTGCCCGCAGCGAGGAGTTCATGACGGAGGCCGGTCAGCAGAAGGCCGCAAACACCTGCAAGCTCCTGGGTCTGGACGGAGTGGTCGCCATCGGCGGCGACGGAACCTTCCGCGGCGCCCTGGCGCTTTCCCAGCACGGCGTCAGCGTCTGCTGCATCCCCGGAACCATCGACAATGACATTGGCTGCAGCGAATACACCATTGGCTTTGACACCGCCTGCAACACCGCCATGGACGCGATCGACAAGCTGCGCGACACCATGCAGTCTCATGAACGCTGCAGCGTCGTGGAGGTCATGGGACGGCACGCTGGACATCTGGCTCTATATGTTGGCCTGGCTTCCGGCGCAACAGCGGTCCTGGTCCCGGAAAAAGAGATTGATTTTGAGAATGACGTTGTTGAAAAGATCCGTGCAGCCCGGCTCAGCGGACGGACACATTATATGATCGTGGTGGCTGAGGGCGCAGGAAGCGCTGTGGAGATCGGAAAGAAGATCCACGAGGCAACTTCCCTGGATCCCCGCGTCACTGTCCTCGGACATATCCAGCGCGGCGGCGCACCCACCGTCCGTGATCGTGTGACTGCCACGAGAATGGGCTATCATGCGGTGGAGCTTCTGGCAAACGGACATACCAACCGTGTTGTTTGCCGCAAGGGTGGCACGACCACGGATGTGGACATCGTGGAAGGTCTTGAGACGAAAAAGACCATCAAAAAACATGAATTCGCCGTTCTGGATGCTATGACCGGCGCATGACAAGCAGAATATGAAAAGGACCGCAGAGAAAAAATACTCTGCGGTCCTTTTTACATGGAAAAAGCGGCACGGGTCTGTCCCCTGCCGCTTTTCTACGCTCTAGGATGGTATTTATTATATACAGACTTCAGATTCTGCTTCACAAGCTGCGCATAAACCTGGGTGGAAGAAATATCGCTGTGACCCAGCATCTCCTGAATAGAACGAAGATCCGCGCCGTTTTCAAGTAGATGAGCAGCAAAACTATGCCGAAGCGTATGGGGTGTGATATCCTTTTCAATGCCCGCAGTCTGCTGGTAGTGTTTAATCAGCTTCCAAAAACCCTGCCGCGACATGCGCTCGCCGCTGACATTGACAAAAAGCGCGGTTTCAGAGGCAGTAGCAATCATTTTAGGACGAATGTTTTCGATGTAATCCCGAACAGCACGAACAGCTGCGGAATAAAGAGGGATAATCCGCTCTTTCCCGCCGGATGAGCAGCGAATAAACTCAGCGGCAAGGTTGACATCAGAAAGATCCAAATTGATAAGCTCGCTGACACGAATACCGGTCGCATAGAGGAGCTCCAGCATGGCCTTGTCCCGATATCCCTTCATATCCGTCAGCTTCGGCTGATCCAGGAGCAAATCTACTTCTTTGCTGGTTAGAATCTGAGGAAGTTTCTTTTCAACTTTTTCTGTCTTGATGTTCAAGGCAGGAGAAGCAGAGATTTCACCATGCTGCTGCAAAAACTGAAAATAGCATCGAGCAGAAGCAAGACAGCGGGTAACCGTCGCAGGAGACTTTCCGATGTTCGAAAGATGATGCAGATATCCATCCAGATCCTCAGAGTTGAGATGATCCAATTCCAGATCATTCTGCTGACAGTAATCAGAGAGCTGACGCAAATCCCGGAGGTAGGAAGAGATCGTATTGGAAGAAGAATGCTTTATATCGTGCAAATAAGATTCAAAGGCAGAAAAAGGATCCGGCAATGCGCTCACCTCCCATAACAAAAATTACGGTGACCAAATCTCACCCATTAAGAACGCTATAACTATAGCGCAAATTCGCAGAAATTTCAATCAACATTTCATATTTACAGCACTTTTTGTGCATTATGCCAGAATATTATGTAAATAGCATTATGTAAACTTCGTAAACACGATGCATCCTTGGATGTGGAGAAAAGTCGAAAACCACCACATCTAGTTTCCAGGTTTCTCATACTCTGGAAAATGTTGCGATACTGAAAAAGGGACGCACCCGCGTCCCTTTACTTATCAAATGTTTCAGCCCATAGCTTAGGCTCTTCTTTTTCGGTCAAATTGCACAAAG
>CADBNA010000382.1 GCA_902795835.1 uncultured Lachnospiraceae bacterium
CCCTGTCGTCATCAGAAAACAGCCGGACAATACCTGGTACGGTTTTTTCCCGGATCTGGCCATGTGCGAAGTGACCGGCGACTCCGTTGAGGATGTGCTGGACCGGGCAGCTGACGCTGCATGGACATGGATCGATCTTGAACTGTCTGAAGATGAACCCAGGCTTCCGGCCGCAACGGAGCCGGTGGATATTCCTGTCATGAAAAATGAGCAGGTACGGGAAATACTGATCAATTATCGCATGACCGACGGGTGGGAAGAATGAGTGAGCTACAGCTCACCAGTCGATGGTGCCGAGCAGTTTTTCGATGTAGGGGATCAGGTTCTTCTTCACGTCATCGACGCTGTCTCTCATCAGCTCTTCTGTTATTCCCTTTGCGACGGCGGGTGCGCATGCAACTTTCAGTCTGGAGAGAAGGCGGACCTGGGCGTCGATCCTGCTGCGCTCTTCGGGTGTCCGGTCCGGGAAATACTGTTCCAGCAGGGCGTTCCAGCCTTTCCGGATCCGCTCTGCCTTCATTTTTGTGTGAATCTCAGCGTAGTCAGGCGACAGTTCTACCAGATTGGCCTGCGTGGCTGCCGTGGCCAGAAAGTCAAAGACCGGGTGGCCGATGCTGAAATCTCCCAGGTCGATCATTATCAGTTCTCCGCTGCTGACCATGATGTTGTTGGGATGGTAGTCTCCGTGAATCAGCGTATTCCGGTCCGGAATGCTTTCCAGGAGTTTCAGCAGCTGCTCCAGTTCCTCTTTGCTGTACCAGTCGGCGGACTCGGTAAGATGCCGGCGGTACACGTCCTTGGCCAGCGGCAGCCTGGTATGCATGCCGTCTGTCTCATGCACCTGTCTGTAGAGCTTCACATACTGTGAGATCCATTCGTTAAATTTTGCCGTATTCTCCTCGATCGTCTCGGAAAGTGTCTTTGAACCCAGTATCTCATAGACGATTCCATAGCGTCCGTCTTCGATTTGTACGGTGTCGTAGGTTATTACCACGGGAAGACCGGTCTCAAGAACTATATGGGAAATCTCGCCTTCTCTTTCCACACTTTCCAGATCCACGCCGGGGTAAAAGGCTTTTACGATTGTTTCGTCCTTCAGCCGGTAGACCTCTCCGTTTGCGCCTACTCCCAGACGGGCGCAGCCTTTTAGAATGATCTTGCGCAGCTTCTTCTGGATCGAAAACAGCTTGTCAAATCCTGTCAGGGAAAAAATGTCCATGACAGTCTGCCCCACATCGGTCAGACGGATCCGTTTGGAGATCTGCTTTTTCAGGGACAGAAGCCACCGCAGGCCGCTGCTGGAAATATAGCTGAGATCCCCGCACTCCAGGACCCACTGTTTGTCATGCCATTTGATGACAGCTTCAGCAGTCACTTTCCGAAGGGTCTCTGCATCCGACGCCGTGATTCTTCCCGAAAGCGAAAAAACCACATGGTCTCCTTCCAGTTTTATAGAATAGTTCATTGCTGCTCCTTTTTCTAAAAGCACAGCGGTTCGGGATCCCGGTCCGCATACTTCAAAGCTTCCCGTTTCGCTTCATCATATAAATACAGTTCTTCGTCCGGAACGATGATGGTTCTGAGCAGATGCCGCACCCGGACAAATCCCAGAACCTGTTCCCGGACCTTTTGCAGGAACGTTTCATCTTCGGTTTTGAAATATGACTTCAGAAAAGTTTCCCAGATTGCAAGGCACTCCCCGGATGTGAAGTCCCTGGCCGGTACCAGGCTTTTCCTCCGGCTTTCGTCCTGTGCGGACAGCAGATAAATGGAACACATGCCCGCCAGGTCAAAAACCGGGTGGCCGTATCCGCAGGAGGACAGGTCGATGAGGACCAGCCTGCCGTCCCGGGTCAGCACGTTGCCCGGATGGCAGTCTCCATGGATAAAGGTCGGACGGTCAGGAATCATCCCGCACACCTTTTTCAGTCTGCGGATCTCATCTGCGGTGCACAGGCGTCCCTCCAGCCGGTCCAGATAAGCTGCAAACACCTGTTTTGCATCCTTCAGCCGGGCGGTGTCGACTTTCCTGGAATGCATGAGTCTTACCTGCTCTGCGAAATCCCGGATGTAGCTCTGAAGATTTGCCTTGTCGCTGACGATCATGGAGAGTAGGTCCCGGGTATCAAGCATTTCATACACAATGCCCAGACAGCCGTCCACCCTGACCATTCCGTAGCAGGCCGCACAGGGAATGCCCGCTGCGTATGCCTCCCGGCTCCTGTCGTTCTCGTAGTACACCATATCCGGCGGCGTATTCTCATGAAAGACCTTTACGGCTTTATTCTCATCCAGACGGTACACCCTGGAATTGCCGCCTTCCCCGATGAGCTCCAGGTCTGCCGCACTCACTTCCCGAAGTATCCCGGAACCGGCTGCAGAATCATAATTATTGTCTTTATTGCGTTCCATAATCTGCCGCTGTCTCCGTAATGCAAGACATGTCCCGTCTCCGCCGTCTGGGTAACTCTGCCCCTGGCTGCTCTGCCTTCAGGCTGTCCGCTCCATACGCATAAGAAGCATGTCCTGCCTCCGCTGTCTGGCTTACTCTGCCCCTTGCTGCTCTGCCCTCAGGCTGTCCGCTCCGGCAGCAGTCTGCCGTCCCGCCAGATTTCCAGGATCGTGTCCTGACCCGGGATCACGACCTTGCGGAGCAGCTCGTCCATGATCAGACGGGCCAGCGCTTCGTCCTCCATGCTCTCATTCCCGCACATCACGGCAACGCTTAGGGCATACAGTACGTGAAGGCGTGCGTAGATCGCTTCCAGTTCTTCCCTGCTTCCGGGCTCCAGGTATTTCATAAAGAAAAGATCTCCGACCTCGCGGATCTGCCATGCGGGCATTCCCATGCTTTTTTCCCGG
>CADBNA010000383.1 GCA_902795835.1 uncultured Lachnospiraceae bacterium
CAAGAAGAATACGCGCCACCTCCTGCGACCCGGACGCCCAGACATGCATCAGCGCAGTCATTCCGCCATCACGCTGCATGTCCAGATTTGCTCCCCGTTCCACCAGAAGGGCTGTCATCTCCGGATGGTTTTCCTGGGCAGCCCAGATCAGCGGCGTCATACGTCCGTCGCAGACTGCGTTGATATCTGCGCCTGCATCCAGAAGCTCCTTTGCAACCTCTGTATATCCTTTCGCCGCTGCCAGATGAAGAGCTGTCTTGTTTTCATTATCCCGATGGTCCACCCGTGCACCGATGGAGAGCTGCATAATAACGCTTCCGACTTCGCCCGCAAGTGCTGCCTGCTGCAGTTTGGTTCTGCCGAAGCGGTCCACCGGCTCCTGGATATCCACAACCTTTTCTTTGGACTGGGGCAGTGTTTTTTCGAAGACGATCTCCTTTTCCGGTTCCGCCTTCTTTCTTCCAAACAGTTTGTCGAAAAATCCCATGTGTATTCCCTCCTTATCTCTTTTTCCTTCCGGAAAAAACATGAAACAGCCGGTTCATCAGCCGGTTTTCGGCTGGTTTTATCTCATATTTCCAGTTCAGCTCATAGAGCAGGATACTGCCGTTATCCGGCACAATGGCTGCAAATCTCCCATTCGGAGAGGCCGCAATATCTATCAGGCCGTTCCGGTCATACCGCAGGACCAGTTCGGCTTCCGCCTTCAATGACGGCGCAATCGAGACCTTCGTATCCCGCAGCTTCCACGATGCGCTCACGATGCTTCCCGCATGCCGGATCAGCAGCTCTCCCTCCACACGCAGGACCTGCGAACCCCATCCGGTGTAGACTGCCCGGCGGATCACCGGCCGGTCGGCAGCGCTCTCCGCCAGAGCGCGGGTATCATAGTCCATCGTCAGGCAGCGGAAATCATCCCCCTCCAGCAGAATTCTCTTTCCGTCCGGTGAAGCATTGATTCTCCTGAAGAGCACCTGGATGCCGCTCGGCTTTACTTTTGCCTCCGGGACATTCCGGTATCCGCCGCCTGCTCCTGCGGTTTCCGCGTAAAAATCCGGCGTTTCCATCAGGTCCACAATCTTCTTTCGGGAAACACTGATCATCTCTATTTCACGGTCTTCATGCGCATTGGCAAGGAGGATGTCGCCGTCAGGCATGAATGCCAGATCATATACCGGCAGCGGACCGATCACAATCTCTGTCTCCAGCGCGCAGTCCGCCGTCCTGTATATGCGCAGTGTCTCATCCTTGCACACAACCGCAGCCCGGCTGCCGTCCGGTGTGAAGCGCGCCGCAAAGAACGTGTCGTCTATGCCCTGCAGTACCCCCCGCGCTTTTCCCGTCTCTGCGTCATAGAGGCAGGCCCCTCCAAACAGCACATTTTTTCCGGCGTGATCAATCGCCAGGTCATTGCATTTGGCGGGGATATTGACCATTCCGCTGTTCGGGAAGGCATGCAGAATGTCACCTGTTTCCGTATCAATCAGCAGGGCTTCGGAACCGCAGTGGCAGAGCAGCCTGCTCCCGTCCCCGGAAAAGACCGCCCGATAGCATCTGCGTTTTCCCAGAGACAGTTCTCTGACTACAAACGCCGATTCCAGGGCTGTCCGGATCCCGTTTTCTCCAATCATTCTGTTCAGGGATAGGGCGCGCGGATCATTTTCCATGCCGTCCATCCGGCGCACGGAATCCAGGAGACGCAGCGCCTCTTTATAATTGCCCCTGTCACAGGCATCCCGCGCCCCGGCCAGTCCCGAGGCAAACCTGCGCTCATTTTCGATCTGCTGCCGGGTCGTCCTGATTCTGGACAGCGCCCATCCGGCATGATAAGTAAAAACAGGCGTGTTCACACTGACAATGCTGCATTCCGTTACGCTGCCCTTCCTGATCTGGGCGATGGCGATCCTGTCCCCAAAAAACGCAGCGGCAGCAGGGCTGTCAAGCGGAATGGTCCGCAGATGTCTTCCGCTGGTTTTGTCCAGCAGAAGAATTCCCCGACGCTGTGTCGCGGCAATCAGCGTCCCGTCCGGCGATACGGCAAGCCGGAACGGAAAGCCGTCCAGATCATCGGCGATCAGTGTATCGGCTCCTGTCTCCGTATTGAGGGAATGGATAAATCTTTCATCCCCCAGATACAGCGCTCTGCCGTCCGGCGAGAAAGCTGCGGTCGTCCTGTATTCTTCGGTACCCGTATACAGCACGCCCTCCTGGAAGCCCGTACCCTTCATGATCCTCAGCGGTTCCATGGTTTCCGTATCATATATGACAGCAAAAGAAGCCGCCGGCTTGTCCGGCCGGTCATACCGGGCCGCAAATATCCTGCCGTCCGGGCTCGGCAGCACCGGTACATCCTGCAGGTTTTTTATGACCGCTCCGCTGCGGATATCCAGCACGGCCTTTTCCCTTGTAAACAGACGCCGGCCGTCTCCGGAGAAAAACACCGGATGAAGCGCCTCTTGAACGGGAACGGAGCGGATCTTTTTTCCCGTCTGGAGATCCTCTATCCTCAGTTCATATTCACCGCCGGCAGAACGGGCCAGGAAGCACCGGGTTCCCGTGACCGGATCAATTGCCGCCTGTGTCAGGCTTCCCGCTGCCCGGTCAATTGCCGCCCGCGTCAGGCTTACACCAGCCCTGTCAATTGTCGTCTGTGTCCGGCTTCCCGCTGCCCGGTCAACTGCCGCCTGTGTCCGGCTTCCCGCAGAATTCTGCCAGGGAATATGGCATATGCTGCCATCCGGCGCCACGAAAAAATCCTGAAAACCGGATTCTCCCGTTTTCTCAGATTGCTTCTGCAGTGCCGGAAGTGCGGACGCCGCCTGAATCTCCGGCTCATCCGCCATATCTGACACGCCCTCCGGATTGCCCCTCTCCAGTTCTATCCTGGCCAGCAGACGGACGCAATTCGGATC
>CADBNA010000384.1 GCA_902795835.1 uncultured Lachnospiraceae bacterium
ACGGTCTGTATTGGAGTTGTGCCCCGCGCCTTCGATCCACCGAATGGGGATGCCCGACCGTTTGTGCCAGGCCCTGTTGTAGCGGATACAGGAACCGGCATGGTCCTGCGTCCCGCAGATCAGCAGTGCCGGACATCTGATTTCATAGGGAAGCTCCGCTTCTGCCGCCTCACCCAGCATACGGTAGCCGTGGCCGGCAAGGGCCGCATACCGTTCCTGGTCTCCGTCATATACCATCATCATTCTGCGCATAAGCCTTCTGCCGTACGGAGATGTGGCCACGCCTTCTGTCCCCTGTTTCAGCAGCAATTGCCAGGGATAATGCCGGTATACAGGCTCCATCCGCTTCAGCAGCCAGATCTCAGCCCCTGTCATGTATTGTCTCTGCAGCGGGGCTGAGTCAATGGAGATAAAACCCTTCAGTCTTTCCGGGAATCTCTGCACATATGCCTGCCCGACGTATCCGCCCATGGACTGTCCAATGATCACCGGCGCGTCAAACCCTTCCTGCCGCAGAATCTCATCCAGCCACCCCGCCTTGTCCATGAGTGAAAATGTCAGATCAAACGGCCAGGAAGCATTGTGACCGGGCGCGTCCCATACCAGAACAGGATATTTGCCTTCAAACCAGGCAAGCTGTTTTATAAACAGGCGGTGGTCTGCTGTCAGGCCCGGCAGAAACACGAGCTGAGGAGACATCTCTGATCCCTCATTATTAATCCAGTAATGAATGATCCCGTGAGATGTCCGGTATGTTTTCTCTTTCATCTTTTTTCTCCCCGGGGGCTTCCCCCCATCGCAAATCATATAGCGTATTATTATTCTCTTGCCGGAATCTGATCCTGTCATGGCGTCTCACCCCGGGTACAGTCCGTCCGGTATTTCTCTCCGGAGCGTATTCAATACCTTCTTCTTGTCTGCGCTCCACAGCGGGGCGACAAGCAGGCTTTTCGGACCGTCTCCCGTCAGCCGGTGAACGACCATTTCCTCCGGAAGGAGCACCAGCAGGCGGCGGAGCAGCGCCGTATATTCCTCAAGTGTCATGACCGGCACCCGGCCCGCCCTGTATTCTTTTTCCAGATCCGTCCCCTTCAGCACGTGAAGCAGCTGAAGCTTGATGCCGTCCGCGCCGGATGCGCAGACATAACGTACGGTCTCTTCCATATCGGCTGCCGACTCGCCCGGCAGTCCCAGGATGACGTGAACGACTGTCTCCAGCCCGGCCTCCCTGCATTTCCGCATTGCTTCATCATAGACCGGCAGAGAATAACCCCGCCGGATATATCCGGCTGTCCGCTCATGGATTGTCTGCAGTCCCAGCTCCACCATTACGGGCTTGCTGTTATTCAGTTCCCCGAGAAGGGCCATCACCTCATCCCCCAGACAGTCCGGACGCGTCGCGACAGACAGGCCGACGACATCCCCCGGCGCCATTGCCTGCATAAAAATCTCCCGCAGATACGGAACCGGCGCCCAGGTTGAAGTAAAGCTCTGGAAATAGGCCAGATACTTCCCGCCCGGATTCTTGGCCCGCACGCGGGCCTTTGCCTCCTCCAGCTGCTCCGGGACCGGCTTCCGCCGGTCAGCGGCGAAATCTCCGGATCCCCCGGCCGAGCAGAAGATGCAGCCCCGCGTATCCAGCGTGCCGTCCCTGTTCGGGCAGGATACATCCGCGCTCAGAGCCAGGCGGTAGACCTTGCATCCAAACCGCTCCCGCATGACAGAATTAAATGACCGCATGGCTGCATATTCCAAGTGCGCTGCGGGCCAGGGCCGCCACCAGCGGATTCGGTTCAAATGCCTGATGCGTCAGGATGATATCCCTGCGGCCCCGGAACTCAAAAATGGCGGAGGCGAGGGCTGCTGACCGGGATGTGCCTTCCCAGCAGTGAATGATCAGTAATCTGCCTGAAAGACCGGCTGCGAACTCCTTCAGGCCCTCCAGATCCTCCTGTGTCGGCAGCGGCCGTCCATAGGGGATTCCTTCTTCGTCATACTCCTGTGTCAGGTCGTTCAGCTTCAGGTGCAGAACCGGTCCCACGTTGCGGTTTCCGTCAAATGCCACATCCGG
>CADBNA010000385.1 GCA_902795835.1 uncultured Lachnospiraceae bacterium
CCGGCAACCAGCTCCGCCATGGTCTGTCCGAGAAAGGTGATGGACGGAACCAGCGCATTTTTCAGCACATGCCGGGTCAGAACAGCTGCCCGGTCATTACCCCGGGAAATAGCCGTGCGCACATAATCCTTCTGCATCTCCCCTACAATTGTGCTTCGCAGCATGCGTGCCGTCATGGCAATACGCGGAATGGCCAGACAGACAGCCGCGAAAAACAGATGCCGCAGGGCCCCGGCAGGATCTCTGTGCAGATCCGGGAAGCCGCTTGGCTGAAACCAGCGCAGCACGATTCCGCACAGCCAGGAAACCAGGATGCCGATAAAAAACGGAGGAATCGCCATAGCCAGCTGTCGCAGCACGGTACCGATCCACCCTGTTTTCTTCTCTGCGTTCTGCGCAGCCCGCAGACCAAAGGGAACCGACAGTACGGCAATCAGGGCAAAACTGATCAGGCACATGATCAGGGTAATCTCAATCTTGGGGGCAATAAGCCCCCACACGGGCTGCCGGTAGCTGAAGCTTATCCCGAGATTCCCGGTGAAAAAGCCGGCAAGCCAGCTCCCGTAACGGACCAGAAACGGCCGGTTCAGACCCAGTTCCTGCCGCAGCTGGGCCAGACGCTGCGGCGTTGCGTTTGTTCCCAGCATGGTCTGTGCCGGATCGCCCGCAATCAGAGAAAACGCTGCATACGTGAAAAAAGACACGAGAATCATAGTCAGCAGCATGGTTCCCAGCCTGCGGAGTATATATTTGACTACATCACCTGACATTGATTAACTCTCCGGAAACGGGAAACCCCGCAGGCGGAGGGCCTGCGGAGATCCCCTGTAATACTTGTGCGTCTGTGCCGGTTGTCTCTCAGCTCCACTGCAGGGTGGATACATCCAGCACATACAGCGGATAGAACTGCAGGCCGGTCAGCCCCTTGCGGACAGCAACCATGTCTGCCATATCCTGAATAAAGACGCTGGCTGCATTTTCCGTCAGATTCCGCTCCATGTCCTTGTAGATTGCAGTCTGTGCCTCATCATCGTAGGTCGCGATGGCCTCCGCGTACAGCTTGTCGTAGTCATCATTCTTATAGTATATAAAGTTGTCGTCTGCCGCAGAATTAAAGCGCTCCAGCAAAGCCCGGGCAGTCATGTCATTGGCTGTAAGGCCGATAATCGTAGACTGGTATTTTCCTCCGGCATATACATCGCTCAGCCAGGTTGCCCATTCCACAGGCTCCAGCGTCGCGGTGATGCCGACTGCACTCAGCTGCTCGGCTATTACTTCTCCGGTGTTCACATGGGGCTGGTAATTGGACGGAACCGTGATCGTCATTTCAAAGCCGTTCGGATATCCGGCTTCTGCGAGCAGCTCCTTGGCTTTTTCAGGATCATAAGGATAGTAATCGGTCAGGCTGTCGTCAAAATACTTGCCGAACGCCGGGTACATGGCAGATCCGATCAGGCTGCCATATCCGTCAAACGCCATATCCAGAATGCCCTGGCGGTCAACCGCGTAGCAGAGGGCCTGACGCACCAGAACATTGTCAAAGGGTTCTGCGGTGTTGTTCAGGTACAGTGCCTGTACCAGGTTCATGGTGCCCTCTTCAATATTGAATTCATTCGGGTCGAGCTGCGCGGTATCCGTGGAACTCATATGTGAAACCAGATCAAGGGCGCCGCTCTGCAGGCCCATGATCAGGCCTTCCATCTTTTCATTGACTTTGTAGGTGACGCGGTCCATATGCGCGGGTTCGCCCCAGTAGTCCTTAAAGCGTTCCAGGACAATCGAATCCTGCGCCCTGCGGGAGACAAAACGGAACGGGCCGGTTCCGACGGGATCCGTATCCTGCCTGTCATAGGTCTCCGGAATTACGGCAACTGTCATGTAGGAAAGGAACTCATTGTTCGGCTCTTTCAGCGTGATGGTAACGGTCGTATCATCTGAGGCAACTTCTTCAATAGAGGTGAATGCCGGAATAAGGGGGTCTCCCTCTGACGTATCCGCATTGCGCTCAATGGACCACACGACATCGGAAGTCTTTACCGGATCGCCATTGTGGAAAAGAATGCCGTCGCGAAGGGTAAAGGTATAGGTCAAGCCGTCTTCCGAAATCGAATAATCAGATGCAACAGCCGGGATGAGATCACCTTCGGCTGTGGGCTTGACAAGTCCCTCAAAGACATTGAACATGACTTCTCTGGTGCCGGCGGCGACCGCATAATGCGGGTCCAGCGTGCTGTCCAGATCCTGGGCAATTCCTATGACGATTTCATTCGATGCCGCGCGTTCTGATGCAGTCTCTTCCGATGCATCCGTGCTGCCGGAAACAGCCGCATCCGCCTCTTCTGCGCTTTCAGAAGCAGCCCCGCTCTCCGCCTTTGCGCTCTCCGCGGCGGTCCCACTCTCAGCTTCTGCGCTGCCGGAAACGGCCGTGCTCTCTGCTTCCGCACTGCCGGAAACGGCCGCGCTCTCTGCTTCTGACCCGGCAGAAGCCGCTTCGCTTACTGCCGCAGAAGCGGTGCTGTCCGAGGTGTCAGCCGTCTTCCCGCTTCCTCCGCACGCGGCCAGTGATACAGCCATTGCGGAACATACCAGCCATGTTACCAGTTTCTTTTTCATCGTTTCCTTTCTCCTTTCCTGCCGCGCAGCTCCGGCAGCAGAATGCGCCCGCTGCTGCAGCGTACGGATGCAGACCGGCTTTCTCTGAGCTTCTCTGCATAAACTGTGTAAAAGCATATCCGGGGAAAAAGGCGCAGAATGCACCCTGAAAAGAAATTCGGAAAACCGGTCTTTGATATGCGATACGGAAAACCAAATCCGGTATACGCCCGCCTATGGGGTCGCAATCCGGTCAACTGCCGTATGGCTTCCGGTTTTGATCCTGAAAAGAGTTGATGCATTTTCCTCCGAATAATGCTCAGATACAAACTATCATAAAAAAGGGGGCTTGACAACTCTATTTTTAACCGAACGACGGCAGGGACAGCGGCTCTGCCTGTCCCTGCCGCCATTTGGCTGCAGCAATTCAGTAATTATTTCCCTTCCAGATCTTCATTGCACAGGATTACGCCTTTGACGCCTTCCCCGCGCATGATGGAGTCGAAAGCCTCTCTCCAGTTTTCCAGCGTCACAATCGTTGTTGCGATTTTCTCCGGAATCACGGTACCGGCCTTCAGCAGTTCGATGGACTTTCTCCAGGAGCTCGGTTTCTGGCTGCGGGATCCCATGTAGCAGATCTCTTTGTGAAGGACCCAGTCTGTGCGGATCGGTTCCATTTCCTCGGGAAATACCCCCATCTGCACCACTGTTCCCTTACGGCGGGTCACCTCCAGTGCCTTGTTGACAGCCGGAACGGCCCCTGAACACTCAAAGGATATATCCACGCCTTCGCCGTCTGTCAGGCCTTTGATGATTTCGGCAAGGTCTTCCTTTGTCTGATCCACCGCGCGGTCTGCGCCGTTTTTCAGCGCGATCTCAAAACGTTCCGTATCGGTCGCCACTCCGGCGACGATGACGGTGGCTCCCTGGGACTTGCAGACCTGCGCAACCATCTGTCCGATGGCGCCGGCCCCGAATATGCATACAATGTCCCCCTTCTTTACCTGGCCGCGCTCTATGCCCGCATGAACGCCGCAGGCCAGGGGCTCTGTCAGGGACGCGCTCAGGAGACTGACATTGTCCGGCAGAAGATGAACGCTCTCTTCTCTGCTGACCACGTACTGCGCCATGCTCCCGTTAATCTGGGTTCCGAGTCCCTGCCTGTTGGAGCACAGGTTATAGTCCTTGGAACGGCAGGAGGCACAGTGTCCGCACGTAGCAAATGTCGTCTCGCTTGTCACCCGGTCTCCGACCTTTACCTTTGTCACCTCGGGTCCGACTGCCGTGACGATGCCGGAGAACTCATGACCCAGAACTACCGGCGGCTTTGTGCTGCCGTACGTTCCGCGAAACGCATGCAGATCGGTCCCGCAGATACCGGAATAAGCAATTTTGATTTTGACCAGATCTCCTGTCGCCTCCGGCTCCGGTATGTCCTGATAGACCATGTGGTCGTACCCTGCCTCCATTTTGACAACAGCCTTCATTATGATCATTCTCCTTTTATTCTTTTATGCCTTCACGCCCAAGCAGTTCTTTGGGCATATCTGCCGTGCCCTGTCCTACGTATTTGTAGATCTCGGCGGTCTGGCGGATCTGCGCATCTGTCAGATGGCGGGTTTCACCACAGGCACGGGCAGCCAGATAGCCTTTGGCACATTCCTCCAGATACACGGCGGCATTGAGCGCCTGTTTGAGACTGTCGCCGACAGTAATAACGCCGTGATGAGACAGGATGACGGCCAGCTGGTCTCCCAGATATTTGACCGAATCCATACCCATCTCAATGCTGGCCGGCGATGAATACGGCGTACACTTTACACTGCCGCGGCAGGCATTGCCGAGGGTTGTAAGATCTGCGCGGAACTCATCCTGGATCAGGCCGATGGCCGTGGCATAGGGCTGATGGGTGTGGATGACAGCCATGATATCCGGGCGCTCCCGGAAAATATAGAGAATTCCCTCGGTATCCGAGGAAGGCTTGCGGGTTCCTTCTATGATATTGCCGTTCAGGTCCATGACGACCACATCATCCTCTACCATGTCTTCATAGATCATTCCGGAGGGCGTGATCAGGATCTCACCGGTGGGCATACGCAGACTTAAATTTCCGCCGGCGAGAGAAATGAGGCCGTAGCGGTCCAGCTTCATGCCGCCTTTGATTATTTCAAGTTTTTCCTTTTCAAACATGGCAGTCCTCCTTTATACGGCAGAGAAATCCTCAAAGCGGATTTCTTCCAGATCGCGCGCTTTGATGCCGAGTTTTTTGCCCATGAGCTTTTCAACATTTTTGATGAGGGTTAAGGCATCCATGTGATAATACTCCAGCAGGTACATCTTGGATGCGCCGTGGGCGTAGGAATCTTCCAGGCCGACCTTGCGGAGGGGCTTGCCGATTCCGTTTTCCGCCATGACTTCCGCCACACAGGATCCCAGGCCGCCGATGACGGTTCCGTTCTCAATTGTGATCACGCCGTATTTGGAATTCTGGCAGGCTTTTACGACCTGTGGATCTGTAAACGGCTTAAGCGTGGAGATGTGAAGATGATTGACTTTTACGCCTTTGGCTGTCAGAGCGGCCGTAGCCCGGAGCGCTTCCTCTGTACAGATGGATGAGGAGAAGATGGTCACATCCGCATCCGGCTCCTGATGGATCACGCGGGCTTTGTTGAACTTCATCGGCTTATTGGCCGGAAACAGGCGCGGCACTTCCTTGCGCAGCTGACGGATATAGACCGGTCCGTTATACTTATAGGCAATATCCAGCACGCTGTCTATCTCGGTGGCGTCTCCGATATCAAAAATAGCGAAATTCGGCACCGTACGGATGACGCCGATGTCATTGGTAGACTGATGGGTGACGCCGCCCGGCGTTGTAATGCCTGGAACAAAACCGCAGAAGACCACCGGCAGATTCGGATATGCCACGCTCATCTCCAGCTGATCCAGGATGCGGCGGTACAGGAAAACGGAAAAGGTATGGATAAACGGACGGAAACCCTCGCGGGCAAGTCCGGCTGCCCAGGAGCACATATTCTGCTCGGCAATGCCGAGTGTCAGGTAGCGGTCCGGATATTTTTTGCGAAATTCCGACACCTCACAGGAGGAGCCAAGATCTCCGGACAGGACCAGAATCTCCGGATGTTTTTCAGCCATGCGGAGGATATTTTCACTATGTCTGTTAAGCTCTAACTTCATTATTTCTTCCTCCTTTGGTTACATGCTCTCGTAGAATTTCGTGTATTCTTCCCGGTTCTTGTCGTTAACTGTGATAAAGTGCTTTGGCATGAGCGGGGAAATGATGGGCATGTCCTGATCCGGGTGGGTGTGGCAGATCACGGCAAGGGGTTTCCCTCTGTGCGCTGTCCTGCAGGCTTTTGTCACTTCATCAATGTCATGCCCGTTGCACTCGACAGTCTTCCAGCCAAAAGCGCGGAAGCGGTCGGCCAGGGGCTCTATGTTCATGTTATCCTTTGTCCATCCCTCCAGCTGCTGGCCATTGACGTCGGCGACAACCGTAAAATTGTCCAGGCCGTAATACGCCGCTGCCTGGAAGCACTCCCAGTCCTGTCCTTCCTGCAGTTCACCGTCGGAAAGCACGCAGTAAATCTTTCCCTTGTGTCCCTTCATCTTGTACGCATGCGCGGTGCCCGCCGCAATGCTGACAGTCTGCCCCAGGGAACCGGCTGTGTTCTCAAACCCGGGAGAATGCTCGGCGCCGATCATCTCCATATTCCAGCCGTCGACATTGAATTTATCAATAGCCTCGTGACTGATCCGCCCGCACTCGGCAAGGGTGCAGTAAAGAACAGAGGCATAATGGCAGCAGGACATGAAAAATCGGTCCATGTCATAATCCGGATTATGCGCATCGTAGCCATTGTACAGGGAGCCTTTGGGATAATCCATGTTTTTGGGGCCCGGAACGCCGGGGAAGTGCAGGGCATCCGGACTGCCAAGGCTCGGTCCGAGTTTCAGGACTCTCATATAAAGTGTGGTGAAAATCTCGGCAGAGGAACAGGCCTGTGCCAGATAGCAGCCGCCCCTCTCGATACAGAGCCCCAGAATGCGCTTCCGTACGTTGTGAGCAGCTTTGGCAATGTCTGCATTTGTGTATCTCTTTTTGGGCATAACTGACAGTTTCTCCTTTCTCTGATGAACCTGCGGGCAGTCCGGCAATCTCCGGAGAATTCCATACAGGCCCGTTGTCAAACGCATGTCTGAACAGATTACTGCTCCCAATCCATAACTTCACGCAAATGGCGGATCACCCTGCTGGCCCCGGAGAGATCCTGCGGCCCGGATGTCTCATTGTCATAGCCAAAGCAGAATATTCCCGCGGCGCGCGCAGCAGCAATTCCCGGCGCAGTGTCTTCCACCGCAACCACAGCTTCCGGCTTCTCACCGGCCAGCTCCATGACTCTGCAGTAAATCTCCGGATCCGGCTTCCTGCGCGTCACCTGGTCTCCCGTCACTACATAGTCAAACAAATCTTTCACGTGCAGCAGCTCCAGCACATGGTCAACCATCGGCTGCGTGCTGGAAGAAGCCAGGCCGATCCTGATCCCATGGCCGTGCGCCCACGTCATGACATCCACCAGACCCTCTGACGGTCCCACGCTGTTCTCCCGGATCTGGTCTTCCACCCTCTGATACTGCTCCTGCTGCAGCGCCAGGGGATCTCCGGAGAGACCAAACTGCTCCAGTACTTCTCTCCAGAATCCGAGGGCCGACGTGCCGACAGGCTCCGGAAAATTCTCGGTCTTTACAATTCCCATATTCCGGTACATCGCCTGTCTGGCAATCTCATGGAGGGGTTCACTGTTCAGTACAACGCCATCCATGTCAAATATGATCAATTTGATATCTTTTTTATCCATCTCATCCACATATTCTATTTCTGGCCGTATTTGTTCCGGAAGAAATCAGCAAAGAAATTCACATCATCCTGTGAAATCTCTACAGGCCCTCCTATCGCCATAGAATTGATGTAAACCATGGCTGCCTTCTCTATGATCTGGGAGCCGATAAAGGCTTTGGCCAATGTCACGTCACAGCTGATTGCGCCGTGATTGGCAATCAGGGCGCCCTGCCGGCCTTCAAGGGCTTTCACGCAGGCATCGGCCATCTCTTTTGTGCCGGGAATCGCGTATTCGGCCACCCGGAGAGATCCGCCCAGAATCTGTACCTGGTCCTCACAGATTGCCGGGATTTCTTTGCGCGCAGTGGCAACGGTCAGCGCATACGTGGAATGCGTATGCATGATGCCGTTGACTTCGGGTCTGTTTTTAAAAATAGCCGCATGCACAATTGCTTCTATTGACGGCTTCAGGTTTCCCTCGTATTCCAGTGTGTCCATGTTTACGATGCACATCTGGTCAGCGCTGAGTCCTTCATAGTCCATTCCCGAAGGCGTGATCGCCATATAAGTATCATCAATCCTGGCGGATATGTTTCCCCATGTGCCGGCTACCAGCCCGCTTCGGTACATTTCCAGTGCTGTCTTGCATACTTCCGCCTGTGCTGCTTTTGCTTTTTCTCTGTCCATGGTTTTTCCCTCCTGTTGAAAGTGCTGTTGATGAATGAACGTTGTCAGACAGCCCGGCATATCCCTCCATACGGGACATCCACAGCGCCGGCACTTAGTGAGTGCCCTGCACGAACTTAGTACCGCTGCGCGAGGACAGAGCGCAAGCGATCCCGTATGAGGGATATGCCGGGCTGTCTGCGGTTGCCTTCATTAAAGTTTAATACCGATATTGGTAGAGCATGTGCTCACCCCGCAGGAACCGCCGGATATCCGACACGAGCATGCGGGTATGGTTCACCAGAACATCATTTGTTGCCCCTGCTATGTGCGGAGTGATAATGACATTGTCCAGTTCCGTGATGTACGGGTGATTCACATGAATCGGCTCGGCAGCGTACACGTCAAAGGCTGCGCCGCGGATTCTTTTCTCCCGGAGAGCTTCGATCATCGCCTCTTCATCCAGAATGGCGCCTCTCGATGCATTGATAAAGTATGCCGTCGGCTTCATGAGGCTGATCATTTCGCGGCTGACGATCCCTGTCGTCTCGGGCGTCACCTTCATGTGACAGGTCACGAAATCCGCCTCCCTCATCAGTTCCGCAAGGGTGTCGGCCTTGCGCACGCCGAAGTCCTCGACGTCGATCTCTCCAACATACGGATCATAGATCAGCAGCTCCATGCCCATCGCACGGCAGATCCTGCCCACGCGTCTGCCGATGCTGCCGTATCCGAGAATGCCGAGCGTCTTGCCCTTGAGCTGCGTCCCCTTGAAAACGGTATACGGCGAATCCACGGTGATGTCCCACATCACATCGGGACGAAGTCCTTCA
This sequence comes from uncultured Lachnospiraceae bacterium, assembly GCA_902795835.1. The sequence goes on from CADBNA010000385.1 coordinate 8,953, forward strand.
TGGGCAACATTGACAGTGTCCGGATTGGATGTATATTTCCCCTGTTTCAGGGCCATATAAGCCTGCGGAATATTCCTCGCCACAGCCAGCATCAATCCTATGGTCATTTCCGCGGTGCAGTCAGAATTGCGTCCCGGTGTATAGAGAACCGGAATATTTCTCTCCTTTGCTGCTGCCATATCTACATTTACGGGTGTGGCTCTGGTGCAGGCAATCAGCTTCAGATTCGGGGCGCTCTCTATCACCTTCCGGGTGATTTCATCGTAGGTTGTGACGATCATGTCGGCGTCTCTGGTAAGCGCAACCATCTCGTCTTCGCCGATCTTTGAAAGCCCCAGTGCCCATCCCTGCTTGTCTACCTCAGCCACTTCGTAAAGCGGCTTCAGGGCTTCTTCGTCATACTCCGCGGAAAAAAAGATTTTCATGTTATTCAGGCCTCCTTATTTAAAGCTTTTAATTGTTTATTGATCTGATGCCTCAGATTCCACACTTCCGCATTATTCACCCGCAGCCTGCGGTACAGTTCATAGAGAAGGTCATATTCCTTCACCCGGACAGGATTCGGCTGGTATACGTGCCGGAACGAGCAGGCCTTTTCCACCGCCTCATCATAATCCCGGTACAGGCCCAGGCTCACGCCGGCAATCAGCGCGGCGCCTTTTGCTCCCTGCTCATTGCCGGAGGGAATCCGCACCTCGCAGCCGCAGACGTCTGCAATCATCTGCGACCAGACGGGACTCTTGGCTCCGCCGCCGGCCAGATAGACCGTTCCCTTTGATCCGATTTCCTCCAGGCAGTCCCGGATGGACAGGCTGATGCCCTCATACACGGCGCGGATCAGGTCTGCATTTGTGGTGGCCAGGCTCATACCGAAAAACTCTGCTCTTGCATAGGGGTGATAGAAGGGCGCGCGCTCGCCGGCCAGGCCGATATATGGCAGATAGATCACGCCGCTGCTGCCGACAGGCGCGCCGGAGACAATCCGGTCGATCTCATTAAAATCCCGGGTGGGGCTGATCGTGTCCAGCATCCAGTCAATATTCGGAGTGCCGTTGTTGGTCGGCTGGAGATTGACAAAAAGATCCCCGGCCGGGTGCTTTTCAAACCGGGTCATGCCCTCTCCGAAGTGACAGTCCTGTTTATCAACAACAACTTCACAGGCGCAGGTGGTTCCCAGGATAACCGCTGCGCTGCCCGCCTGAACCGTGCCCAGTCCGATCAGCGTGGCAGATGTATCCAGTGCGCCGGCCACAACGGGAATGCCGGCCGGAAGACCCAGCTCTTCCGCAAGGCAGCCGGTCAGGCAGCCGGTCACTGTATCGGAACGCACCGGTTCCGGGAAGATATGCCGGTACGGCAGCAGTTCCAGTGCCTCCAGCACCTGGTCTGCCAGACCGTAGGTCTGTACATCCAGAAGAGAAGTCAGACTGTCCGTGATGTCTGCAGCCACCACACCCGTCAGTCGGTAACGGATCCAGTCCTTGCAGAAAAACACTTTGTCGACCCGGTCCAGCACATCCGGACGATTGACTTTCATCCAGCGGGCCAGCATCATCTGGTTGCCCGTCAGGGGCGGAGTGCCTGTCACATCGTGATACAGCTGTCCGATCTCCGGGTGTTCCGCCGTCATCCAGTGTACCTCTTCCACAGCCCGGCCGTCCCGCCAGAGAATTGCTCTCTGGACCGGTTTTCCGTCGGCGTCAATGGCCCAGAATCCCTCGCCCTGTCCCGTCACGCCAATGGCGCGAAGGTTCCGGCATTCCTCCGGAAATACCGCTGCCAGTTCCTTCAGGCAGGCCTTCAGGTTCTGCCAGACGGCCTCCATATCCTGCTCTTCACAGTTTCCGGCCTCCTGGAATGTCTCATTCTCTCTGCTGGCTGCGCCGATTTCATTTCCGTTCTCATCAAACAGTACGGCTTTGATATTTGATGTCCCCGCATCTATACCAAGGAGATAGTTCATGTGCTGTCCCTCCTGCTACGCTTTTTCTTCCTTCTTCTCCTGTCTTTCTGTTTCCATAATCCTGTGGGCTGTCGGTGAATCCACAATCAGCGTGTTGATGCAGCCGGAATGCAGGGCGGCCAGAATGGCCTCTGCCTTTTTTTCACCGCAGGCAATCGCTACCGTGTTGCGGATACCGCGCAGCCACTCTATATCTGCCGTGATCAGACGGTTGCTGAGCGGACAGCGGTCACTGCTCCCGTCCAGCCGCAGCGGGTTCATGCACAGGTCTGCGCAAAAGCCCACCTCCCGCAGCAGGCGGATCTCATCTTTTGAAATAAAACCACGGGTGCACATTGTGGCGTCTTCCGTCAGTTCACCAATACCCAGGACAGCCATGTCGCATTTTTTCATCTGCTCCAGTGTCTGCTGAATGCTGCGCTCCTTCAGCATCCATTTCTTTGTCTCCGCATGCGATACTATAACAGGCGCATAGAGCATGTAGCTGGCGCAGTCCAGCTTATTGGCAAGGCCGCGCACAATCTCATCAGACTTTTCCGTCTTCTGTTCAATGTTCTGCGCCCCCATCATCTGGACGACTGTACACCCGCTCTTTTTGTGGTAATTCATCTGCTTTACCGTCTCAGCCAGAGACCGGCCCCACGAAACGCCGACAGTCATGCCCTGTGTGATATTGGAATCCAGATATTGCGCGGCAACATTCATAACCTTGTAAAAGGCCGTTTCTTTTTCCCCATAATCCGTGGCGATGATGCATTTGTCCAGGCCGAAGGCCTGCTCGATCTCACACTCCAGTTCCACTTCATCCTGTTCGAATCCGTGAACTGTGATTGTGACGATATCCAGATCAACCAGTGAATTGATGATACGGTTTACTTTCTGTCTGGTCAGGGACAATCTTCTGGCGATCTCATCCTGTGTCAGTCCGAGGTTATAATACCAGTAGGCAATTTTTATATATACATTTTTGTCCATGTCATCCCCACAGGTTTGTTACAAATGTACTGATATATTACATTTGTAACTCCAGTATATCATTTTTTTCTCAGATTTCAACTATATATTACCAAATCAGACTTTTTCGGGCCTGTCAAAAGCAATGATTTTTCAGTTTGAAATGATTGGCTATATTCTTCATGAACAGATTGTGGTATAGTAATCAGGAAGACAAATTCTCTGTACTATCACTTCAAGGAGGACAAACCCTATGAAAATCGCAATCGGGTGCGATCCCAACGCGCAGCAGGCAAAAGAGGAACTCATGGCCTTCATCGCAAAAGAAAATCTGGGTGAAGTCACAGACTTCGGAAGCGAAGATCCGATCTATGCCAATGTTTCCATTAAAGTGGCGGAAGCTGTAGCCGCCGGCGAATATGACCGCGGCATTCTGATCTGCGGCACGGGAATTGGCGTATCCATCTCGGCCAACAAGGTAAAAGGAGCTTATGCGGCTCTGATTTCCGATATCCACTCTGCCAAGAGAGCGCGTCTTTCCAATGATGCAAATATTGCCTGCATGGGTGCCTTCACAATCGGCAGCAAAGTACGCGAAGAGCTGACGCGCGCGTTCCTCACGAACGAATTCGTTCCCGGCTGTGCGTCACAGGACAAGGTGGATGCATTCCGCAAATACGATAACGAGCGATAACGCCTCTCACCACTCAAAAAACAACAGGCCGGCCAATCCGCATGATAACGGAAAGGCCGGCCTGTATTTCTGCGGCTGCTGCCTGCGGCAGCGGCCTGTTCCTTCATTATTCTGTTATCCCGGCAGACCGCCCGTTTTTACCCGAGTTCGGCAATTCCGTCAGCCATTGCGCAGAGAATAATGCAACAGGATGTGGCGCCTGCATCCAGGACACCGCGTGAGCGCTCACCCAGACGGGCACTGCGGCCGAATTTCGCGACCAGATCCTTGGTGGAGTCACGGCCGGCCTCTGCCGCAGCTTTCATGGCCGGCATGGCCTCTTCGAACTCCTTGCCGTCTGCCGCGGAAGCCTTGACAGAATCTACGGCAGGAGACAGCGTATCAACCAGGGTCTTGTCACCGACTTTGGCATCCACAATACCCTGCAGGCCTTCGAGACCGGCAGCAAGCATGTTGCCGAAATCCTCGACGCTGATCTCATCCAGATCCGCACCGGCATCAGCCATATCCATAAAAATCGTGCCGTAAATCGGACCCATGGAGCCGCCGATTTCATTCATCAGGACCATTCCCAGATTCTCGAGACCCTCTGTGAAGCTGTATGCCTCATCTGCAAACCTCTCCTCGAAAATCGTAAAGCCCTTGTTCATGTTCATGCCGTGATCGCCATCGCCGATCAGGCCGTCGACATCTCCCAGATACTGCTTGTTATCCTGGATGCCCTTTACCATCTTCAGAAGAATCGGCTTTCCATCTGCATTCTTAAATGTTTTCATTTTCCTGTATTCCCTCCGGTTTTCCCTGCAGCCGGCCTTTTCCGGCCGGATGCAGGGGTACTCGCAATCTGGTTTTAGTTCTGCTTCAGGCCCATGCTGTAGCAAGGCATATCGATCAGCTCCTTCAGCTCATCATCCAGCTTCATAACGGTCAGGGTCGCGCCCATCATGTCAAGAGAGGTGAAATAGTTGCCGACATAGGAGCGGTGGATCTTGATGCCCTTCGCAGACAGCAGCTGCTCAATCTCGTCATAGAGCACATAGAGCTCCATAATCGGGGTGGCGCCCAGGCCGGAGACCAGGACAACAACCTCGTCGCCCTCACCAAACGGATAATCCGGGATGACAACATCGACCATCTTCTGGGCGATTTCCTTTGCTGTTCCCAGAGGCTCTACCGCGATGCCGGGCTCGCCGTGATGTCCAATGCCGACCTCCATCGTGCCCTCCTTGATCTCAAAGTTCGGATGGCCGACAGCCGGAAGCGTGCAGGGGGTCAGGCCGACGCCCACGCTGCGGGTGCTGTCAATAGCCTTCTGCGCAGCAGCGATGACCTCATCCAGGGAACCGCCTTTGGCAGCCTTGGCGCCGCCGCATTTCCACATCAGGATCTCGCCTGCCACACCGCGGCGTTTTTCTCTCTGGTCCTTCGGAGCAGATGCCACATCGTCGTTGGCCACGACCGTTTTCACGGTAAGGCCTTCCTTTTTAGCCATGCGGACAGCCATCTTGACATTCATATTGTCGCCGGAGTAGTTGCCGTACAGGCAGGCTACGCCTGCGCCGCCGTCAGCTGCCTTGAAGGCATCCAGGAATGCAGCGGCTGTCGGGGACGAGCAGATCTCGCCGACGGCTGCCGTATCGCACAGATTTTCGCCGATATAACCGATGAACGCCGGCTTGTGTCCGGAACCGCCGCCGGTCACCACACCGACCTTGCCCTGTACCGGAGCGGCCTTTGCCGCCAGCACACGGGGATGTTCCGTCGTTTTAACAATATCACAGTGGGTTTTGACAAAGCCTTTGAGCATCTCGTCGACGATATCGTCGGGATTATTCAGAATTCTCTGCATAGGTTTATATTTCCTCCGTACTTATTACAAAGCAGAAGGCCGCCGGCCGTACCATGACGGCAGGCGGCCTTCTCATTTCCATTTCCGGTTCTTCTGCTTAAGAACCCTTATTCAGAAAAATCTCAGTCCTCATTCGGGATCAGGACGACCTTCATCGCGCCGCCTTCACCGGTCTTGGCCAGATGGAAGCCCTCTTCCCACTGATCCAGCGGGAACTTGTTTGTCACAACGCCGTTTGTCGGCATCTTGCCGTTGGCGATCCACTCGATAACGGTGTCATAGCAGTACGGGCTCAGATGCACGCCCAGAAGATCCAGCTCTTTCCGGTCGGAGATGATACTCCAGTCAACCGTAACGGGAGAACCGAATACGGAGAACTCTACGAAGCGGCCCATCTTGCGGATGCAGTCCAGACCCTGCTGTACGCTTGACGGATGGCCGGAAGCCTCAATGTAGATGTCGCAGCCATAGCCGCCTGTCATCTCTTTGATCTTGGCAACAGCATCCTCTTTTCCGGGATTCATAACGATATCAGCGCCGAACTCTTTTGCCTTGGCCAGACGGGCATCCGCCATATCCAGGACAACCAGGCATTTCGGATTCGCCTGCTTGATGGCACCTACCATGCCCAGTCCCAGTGTGCCGACGCCGGACAGCACCACGAAATCTCTCGGTGTAATCTGCGCGCGGTCCACACAGTGGAAGGAGCAGCCATAGGGCTCAATCAGGGCAGCCTTCTCGATCGGCATGTCATCCGGCACCTTCCACGGGATGGCTTCCTTGGTCAGCTTGACATACTGCGCCATACCGCCGTTTACGTTATACTGGAAACCGAACAGATCGTGCTTCTCGCACATCCAATACCGGCCGGTCTTACAGAACATGCACTCTCCGCAGGGAACGATCTGCTCCGGGCAGATGCGGTCGCCAAGCTTCCAGCCTTCTACACCTTCTCCGATCTCAACAACTTTTCCCACGAACTCATGACCGGGGATCATCGGCTCTTTGATATATTTAGGCTGTCCGTCAAAGCCCCAGAAACTGGCGGCGCCTGCAAAAGCCTTGACATCGCCTGCACAGATGCCGCAGGCCTCAACCTTCAGAATCATCTCACCTTTGCCTGCGCGGGGTGTATCTACTGTCTCAAGTCTGTAATCACCAGGTGCATAGGCGACAAGTGCTTTCATTTTCTCCGGTAAATTGCTCATAATGATTTTCCTCCTGTAATGAAACATTTATGCTAAAACAACCAGTTACCAGTTTCCGATTCGTTCTCGGACGGAATGTATTATTAAATTATTTTTCACGTATGCGGTCGCCGGTCTTGATGTCGAACAGATGCGTCTTTTCGGCACGTACCTCGAGCTTGATTGTCTCGCCCATCTTATAGCGGGTCTCATCCTCTGTGATCAGCATCAGCAGATTCTCACCGACCCGGATGCCGATTCTTCTCTCATCACCGAGGTTCTCAAAGGTCGCCACTTCTTCCGGCGTGCCCTTGGAATCCGGTCCGCCGATCAGAACGTCCATGGGACGAACGCCCATCTTGCAGTGGAATCCGTTGCTGACGACATTGTAGTAGCGCTCCGGAACCTGAATCTTCAGATTACTGTTCTCAAACGTAAAGAAGAAGTGTTCTCCCTCACCCATGATCGTCGTCTCCAGAATGTTCATCGGCGGCTCGCCGATAAAGGAGGCAACAAACTCATTGACCGGGTCATCGTATACTTCTGCCGGCGTGCCGTACTGCTGCAGTACGCCGAAATTGATAATGGCGATGCGATCCGCCAGAGACATGGCTTCCAGCTGGTCATGCGTGACGTATACGGTCGTGCATTTGATCTCATTGATCAGGCGCTTGATCTCGGTACGCATGGCCTGTCTCGCCTTGCCGTCCAGATGAGACAGCGGCTCATCCATCAGCAGCAGATCCGGCCGGCGCACGATGGCGCGGGCGATGTTGACACGCTGTTTCTGTCCGCCGGAGAGCTTCACCGGCATCTTGTCCAGCAGATCATCGCACTGCATCAGCGGCGCAATCTCCCGCACGCGGCGGTCGATCTCTGCCTTGGCCACGCCCTTGGCCTTCAGGTTAAAGCCGATGTTGTCGTACACGGTCAGCGGCGGATACATGGCGTAGTCCTCGAAAGCCAGGCCGATATGCCTGTCTTTGGGCTCCAGATCATTGACGCGCACGTCATTAATGTAGATATCTCCCTGGGTAATTTCCTCCAGTCCCGCAGTCATGCGAAGCGTTGTTGTCTTGCCGCAGCCGGAGGGGCCCAGAAGCGCGATAAACTCACCTTCGTTTGCCTCAATAGACAGATCCTTGACAGCGAAGTCGTTTACCTGCTTTTTCTTCTTGCCTTCATTGTCATATCTTTTGTAGACATGCTCAATTCTAAGTCCTGACATTTTTTTCCTCCTGTTGCTTAACCCTCTTGCGGCTCCGCGATCCGGCGAATCTCTGCTTCATTGTACCGGGCAATGAATTCCCTGGTCGCGCCGTCAAATACGATCGCGTGATCCAGATGCATGCCCACATAGACATCCTGGTCGATCTTTACGGTCAGACCGTTCGGCGCCAGCATGCGCAGCTGCTGCTCCCCGGTCTCCGCCACGATAACAGACTTGTTGCCGATGCTCTCGTAGCTGTATACCGTGCAGTGCAGATATCCTTCCTGCGGCTCAAAGGAATACGTCAGATGCTGCGGACGCAGTGCCAGATCCACTGCCGTCACGCCTGCTTCGTCCAGCTTCGCAAACAGTGCCTTGTCCTTGGGCAGCTGATATTTCACACCGCCGTTCTTCATGGTGAAGCTGTATCCGTTTTCCTTCTTCAGGGTTCCCGGGATCAGGTTGATCTCCGGATCTCCCATCAGCTGTGCCACGAATTCATTGCAGGGCAGATCATAAATGGCATCGCCCGTGCCGATCTGAACGACCTTGCCTTCATTGATAACGGCGATACGGTCCGCCAGAGACAGGGCTTCCATGAAGTCATGCGTGACGTAGATCGAGGTAGTGCCGAACTGGGCCTGAATACCTTTCAGCTCCGTACGCATGGCGTTTCTCAGCTTTGCATCCAGATGGGCCAGCGGCTCATCCATCAGATAAACCTTCGGCATACGCACAAGCGCACGGCCCATGGCGACACGCTGCTTCTGACCGTTGGACAGCTGAGACGGCAGGCGCTCCAGCAGATGATCCATGCTCATCATTTTGGCGATCTCATGAACCCGCTTTTCGATGTATGCCTCATCCTTTTTGTACAGCTTGCTGCGAAGCGGGGATGCCATGTTGTCGTATACCGTCATCTGCGGGTACAGCGCATAGTTCTCAAAAACCATGGCTGTGTCACGGTGCGAGGCATCTACCAGGTTGACGATCTCTCCGTCAAATTTTACGATGCCCTCTTCCGGAATCTGGATACCGGCAATGGTGTTCAGGATCGTGGTCTTGCCGGCACCGGCCGGTCCGAACAGGACAAAGAATTCTTTATCCTTAATGTCCAGGGTGACGCCGTCGAGCGCTGTCACCTTTCCAAATACTTTTTTTACATTCTCTAATTGTATTCTAGCCATCTGTTCACCTTAACCCTTCACTGCACCGAAGCTCAGACCACGTACAAGGTGTTTCTGAATGATGAGTGCAAAGATAATCGCCGGAAGCGCCGATATGACGGCGGCCACGGCCAGCTGGCCGTAATGGGCCGTATCGGTTCCCAGGTACTTCGTAATAGCGACCGTGATGAGCTGTACTTTTGAGCCTGCCAGCAGCAGCGGGAACGTAAATTCATTCCAGGCAAAGATAAATGCCAGAAGCGCCGCGGAGACAAGGCCCGGACGGATCAGCGGAATCAGGTTCTTGAAGAAGATCTGATACCAGGTATAGCCGTCCACCTGTGCGGCATACTCAATCTCGACGGATATATCCTCGAAATAGCCGCGGACAACCCAGATCAGCAGCGGCATGGAAATCAGCTGGTACACCCAGATCAGACCCAGATAGGTATCATACAGGTGCAGCTTCTGATAAATCATGAACAGCGGCAACACGACCAGGATTTCCGGCGCGAACTTGAAGGACAGAATCTGGAAGGCAATGTCCTCTTTTTTCTTGAAATCATACCTGGCCAGCGCGTAGGCGGCCGGGACGCCGACAACTACGGACACCACGACTGCCAGGGCAGACACGATCAGGGAATCCCGCATATAACGGGGATAGTTTGAACGGAACAGAACCGTCCTGTAGTTATCCAGTGTCGGCGAGAAAATAAATGTCGTATTAAACATCTGCGCATCCGGCTTGAAAGAAAGGATCACCATCCAGATCAGCGGAAAAAGCGCAAAAACAGCATATATGGCGAGAAGCACATTCAGCAGAATGTTTATGCCTGTTTTCTTACCTGTTTTCATCTTATGCATCTACTCCTTTACAGTAATACTGATCGGCGGCGGATCATTCTTCCAGTCCGGCGGCCTGCTTCTGTGCAGCTCTCTGTTTGCCGACTATGAATTTAGCCAGGAAATTGATGATGACCCAGAGTACCAGGATATACGGCAGCGAAGAACCGAACTTCTGGAACTGGAAAGCTGTCTGATAGGAGGTCAGTGACAGATTCATCAGTGCATCTCCGGGGCCGCCTTTTGTCAGTCCGAAAATAATGGAGTATTCCTGCAGGGCTGCCATTAATCTGAACAAAAGAGCGATGTAAAGACTGGGTTTCAGCATGGGAAGCGTCAGATTGCGGAAATTGAACCACACGCTGCCGCCGTCGATCTTCGCGGACTCAAACGGAGACTTCGGCAGGGACTGCAGTCCTGCCAGCACCAGCAGCATGCAGAAAGATGTATTGACCCATACATCTATGATGATAACCGTCAGAAGCGCCGTCTTCGGTGAAGCGCCCCACGGGAAGTTGTAGACACCGAACAGATTCAGCAGGTGCTCAACGATTCCGACAGAGTTGCTCAGCATCAGCTGCCAGACGATCGTAGCCGTAACCGGGGCGATCATCAGCGGGAAAATCAATGCAACTTTCATGATTCTGGAGAACCGGTTATTCAGTGTGTTCAGAATCAGCGCAATCCCCATGCCGAGCAGCATCTCAATAACGACGGCAAAGAACGCGTAACGAACGGTTACCCACAGAGCCCGCCAGAATGTAGATCCGGACAGGATTTTTACCCAGTTCTTAAACCAGATGATCTTGTAGCCGGGCATCTTGAAAGAATAATTAGTCAGCGAGTAAAAAAGTGCCATTGCGAACGGAATCAGGATTCCGATCGTAATAATCAGCGCCGGTGCGACAATGCAGTACGGCAATACTCTGGTCTTGAACGGAACCACGTTCAGTTCGGAAGCATTGGAAACTGCAGCAGCACCGCCTGCCTTTTCTTGGCTCATATTGGCTCCTCCTGTCAGTGTAGAATTCTCTTATCTAAATCCCCCGTACATTTCTCCGGATAAACCGGGAGGAAAGCCAGCAGTCTGTTCCCCCAGGAGTGGCCAAAGATATATACAGTATTATGCATAGATGTTTCTGTTGGATAAAATATGAAGGTTAAACAGAAAGCAAGGAGGGTCAGGTAACCCCTCCTTGCTGTGCCTAAAGCATACCTGTACCTCTTAAATCAGCAGCTTGATCTGTAATTCTGTTTTACGTACCGGATCAATAGCCGTTTGCCATGTCGTTCAGGGTCTCGGTCAGCTGCTGCATAGCCTCCTCGGTGGAAGCATACTTGTCGCTGGTAACCAGATCCTGAAGGGTGGCTGCCCACTCAGTTGTGCACTCGGTGAAGTACGGCTGCGGTGTGAACTGGATGGTAGCGTTCGCATACAGAACGTCAAGGGCCTCAAGATATCCTTCAGCCTGTCCTACGATGGCCTTGTACTCGTCGCTCTCAAATACGGAGGTACGAGGAGTATCAGCGCAGTTGCCTTCTGTGCCGCTCCAGAGCATGTACTCGGGGCTGGTGAAGTACTGAATGAAATACCAGGCAGCGTCTTTGTTCTTGGAAGAAGCGTTCATGGCCAGAGACCAGATCCAGACATTGGCCTTCATATCGGCCTCGGTCTTGCCTTCCGGAAGCGGGATGGTGCTCCATGCGATGTTGCCGGACTCCTGAGAAGCGCCTTCCACGTTCTGGAAGTAGCCTGCGCAGGTAGCGTCAAACAGCATGGCGGCCTTGCCGGCGCCCAGATCGGAAGAAGCCTGATACCAGGTGTAGTTGGTCCACTGCGGCGGGCCTGCCTGCTTGATCATGTTTACCCAGTAATCGGTCATGGCAATGGCTTCCTCGGAATCCAGCTTGCAGACCAGTTCGCCGTCATCGCCGACTTCGAAGTCCTTGCCGCCCCAGGTGGCGAACAGAGACATGTATCCGGGATGAATGGTAGCCCACTCACGGCTGCCGCGGACTGCGATGCCGTATGTGCCGCTGCCGTCGAACTCATTCAGAGCAGTGGCGGTTTCCATCAGCTCATCGGTGGTCGTCGGAACTTCCAGACCCTTCTCCTCGAAGATTCTCTTGTTGTAAGCAAGGTTGTTCAGCTCCCAGCCCATCGGCAGAGCCCACTGCGGGCCTTCGCCAACAGCGTGTCCCGGGGTCAGATCCCAGCGAAGGGACTCAATAGCACCGGGGATGAAGTCGTCAACATTGTAATCTGCAGCGGTCTTGGAAGGATCACTGATATAGGGATCCAGATCCTCGATGTAGCCTGCCGGAGCATAGTCCCAGATCTGATAAGCACCGGTCATGAAGACATCGGAATCGCCGGACTGGCTGCTCAGACTTGTGGTAACCTTGTCGAAATAGTTCGACTCAGGTGTGGTGGAGTACTCAACGTGGATACCGGTCAGCTCTTCGAACTCCGGAATCTTCTCAATGACAGCGGCTGAATAGGTGTGCTCATTGAAAAGAACGTTGATTGTGGTGCCGTCATAGGCTTTCCAGTCGAAGCCTTCATCTGCAGCTGCCGGAATGGCAAACAGTGTGGTCGCCATGGCTGCAATCAACATGGTGCTGATAACACGTTTTCTCATAAGGTGTATCACCCTCCTTTAAATAATTTGCACAAAACGGCCCGTTTACCTGCCAGACCGTCTATACATTATGATAGCAAAATTATAATTCCTGTGTCTGGACATTGTCAAGAAGTAATTACTACAGATGTCTCGCTCCGTGACATTTGTGAGGTTTGGGCAAGATGTTAACAACTTTTTGTAATTCCGTCGTCTTCCGCCGGTCTTACACCTCGAAACGGTTCCACACCGTATCCAGGGCATCCCGGACGGCACAGTATGTCTCATACTTTTTCTGATAGACCGGCACTTTTTCCGGATCCGGGTACACGATGCCGGAGGTGTGCACCATGCGGGCGGCGGCCTCCCGGTAATCGGCGTAAACGCCGGCGGCAATCGCAGCTGCCATGCCGCAGCCGAGGGCCCCGAGCTCCTTTCCTTCCACGGTTTCTACCGGAAGATTCAGAATATCCGCAAACATCTGCACCCAGACGGCGGAATTCACTGCCCCGCCTGCCATCCGGACAGCCGAAGGCGCCTCCCTTGTCTCCAGCAGCCGGTCGATATGCGTGCGGTGCGAGAAGCCGACCCCCTCATAGATGGCCCGGAGCATATGCGCCTTGCTGTGGAACATGGTCAGGCCGACAAAGGAGCCCTTTGCCAGGGGGTGGGCATTGGAGCCGTACAGGAAAGGCAGGAAATACAGGTCGCAGTCCTCCGGCCGGACGCCTGCCACCATTTCATTGATCAGATCGTACACGTTTTTTCCTTCCGGAACCGGCATGTTCTCCATACAGTTCTCCATAAACCAGGCCATATTGCCGGAAGAAGTGGCACTGCACTGCTCAACCAGGTAATACCCGGGCATGGCAAACAGGGAGTTCATGACAGGCCTGCCGCCCATGATCGGCTGCTCCGCGATATACTCATTGATGCTCCAGGTGCCGGCAATCGTACAGAGCCTCTCGGTGTTTGTCAGATCAACGGCGATCGCGCAGGCGTCAATATCAAACATGCCGCCGGCGACAGGCGTTCCTTCGGGAAGCCCTGTCAGCGCTGCCGCCTCTTTTGTGACAGCCCCGCAGTTTTCATAGGAATACCGGATCGGCGCCAGGGCATCATACACCTCGCCGATTCCGAGCGTCTCCAGAATATCCCTGTCGAAACGGGCGTCCCGGACGTTCATCAGCCCGGATCCGGATATATCCGTCGCCTCACAGTATGCCTCCCCTGTCAGGCGAAAGCGCACGTAATCCTTTACGGAAAAGACATGCCGGATCCGGTCGTAGACAGCTCTGTCATGATCCTTCAGCCAGGCAAGCAGACAGACCTGCTGGCAGGCCATGATCTCCTGACAGGTCCGGTCATGAATCCGGTCGTATGTCCCGTCCGCATACCACTTTTCCGGGTATTCCCAGGCGCGGTTGTCCGTAGAGATAATCCCGTTGTAGATCGGTCCGTTTTCCCCCCACAGGTACAGTCCCTTTCCATGTCCGCATACGGCGATGCCAAGCACATCATGTCCGTCAACCCCCGCCTTTTCCAGGGCTTCCCGGACACAGGCGCAGTTTGCCTGCCAGAGCTCCTCCATATCTCTCTCCGTATAACCGGATTTCGGCGTAATCATCTTCGTATCGCGGCCGGCTGAGGCAATCTCGTGTCCGTCCAGATCAAACAGGGCCGCTTTTGTCGATGTCCCGCCGTTATCCAGCCCCATGACATACTTACTCATCTGATCTCCTTTCTCCCGCTCAGGCATTGCATTTCTCTGCCTTTTTCCCGTTGTGTCCCGGTCTTTCAGCAATTTCACTATCAGTATATGCTTTTTTCGGGCAATAAGCAACTGTCAGACCTGGTGACAATTGACACCGCCGGGGAATTGAACTATGATTACTTCCGGAAACGGATTCTCTCTTATTGAGTATAAAAAGGCAGGGAAAATACCATGAACAACAGAGTGCTTGCATTATTCGCGGCAGCCGCCGTGACTCTCTCTTCGTCATCAGCCGTCTTTGGTGAGAACGCCTCCGGCTCCGCTGCTTCTTCTTCCGCATCATCTGCATCGGAGGCCGCTGAACAGACGTCCCCAGCAGGCGGCAGCGTGATAGAAAACGAATACATCCGCATCGGGCAGTATGAAGGCGTAGAAGTCACAAAGGTGGAAGATGTGCCGGTAATCACCGATTATGCGGTAGACAATAATATTAATCTGATCCTGAAAGGTTTTTCCGAAAGGAATGAGGTGGACAGACCTGCGGAAGAAGGTGATGCCGTCACCATCGACTATACGGTTTCCGTCAACGGAACGGATTTTCCGGAGGGCGGCTCCGAAGGTTTTCAGCTGATGATCGGCGACAGCACCATGTTTGTGGGATTTGACACGGCCATCATCGGCCGCAGTACCGGCGATTCCTGGGACATAGAGCACACATATTCCGACACCTATGCCATACCGGCACTGGCCGGGCAGACAGCAGTCTTCCATGTGACCCTGACGAAGGTGGAAGAAGTAAAACTGCCTGTGCTTTCCGATGATTTTGTTCAAAAGGTCTCTACCCAGTCAAAAACGGTGGAGGAGTACCGGGAAGAAGTGCGGGAGGTGCTGGAAAAGAACAACCGCGACTATGTGAGAAGACAGATCCGGGACGAGGCCTGGCAGGCTGTCCTTGCAACCGCTGAAGTGAAAAAATACCCGGAAGACCAGCTGCAGATTGAAAAAGATTCCTTCTATGAATACTATCAGGAAGGCGCTGATTTCTATGATATGGATTTCAGCGAATTTCTTGAAAAACTGGAAATCAGTCCGGATCATTTCGAAGACGAAGCCAATGCCGCAGCGGAATCCAACGTTCGCGAAAACCTGGCGGCACAGCTGATCGCCGTGACGATCGGTATGGATCTCTCGGAAAAAACCCTCGCCGCGGAAAAAGCAGCCATGGCAAAAGAGATGGGATTTGAAACGGTGGCGGAGCTGATAGACGATGCCCCGAATGAAGCCTATGTTGACAGAATGCTTGTCAGGGAACTGGTCATGGACTGGGTTGCGGATCACGCAAACCAGGTAGACAGGAGCACAGAAGCGGATGCGGCAGACACGGCTGCCGGAAAAAAGGCGGCATCCCCGGAAGGCTGAGCCTATTCTCCGGTCTTTCCCCGGTATTTCTGCAGGGCCCGTTCATCCAGCATCAGCATCGCATACACGATCAGCGCCTGCGCAAAAACAATCACGACCCCGCCGATGACCGGATGATTCAGAATGAGCCAGAACAGCAGGGCATACATGCCAACGCCCAGAAGGGTAAGGGGCGCGTACATAAAGGCAAAGATGAACGCGTTTCCGATCAGCTCCGGGAGTGTGCCCCGGAAATTGATCATGACCGGACAGATCCACAATGCCGTCATGACGGCCGTGGCCAGGCTGATGACGGCAAGTACCGTCAGTATGGCATTTCCCCATATCCTTTCATCCGTCAGGATAAAGTAATCATAGGAAAATGCAAAAAGAATCAGCAGAAGCAGAAGCCACACCGGTGTCGCCTGCTTCCAGTGGCGCTTCCAGCCGGTCCGGAAATTCTTCCAGACAGCCGGATCTCCCAGCCGGAGCTGATCGGCCGCATAATAAAGGCCTGCAGTGGAAGCGCCTCCCGTCACGACCGGCAGGCACCCCAGAAACCACACAACATTCAGCAGCGTCAGTCTGCTCAGGAAGGTAAAAAACCGCATCAGCGGACTGTCATATTCAAAGATTTTCATTCTGTCACCAATCCTCCTGCTGCGGCCGGCTTGAAGATGCCGTTCCGGCCGCGCGGTCTTACTGTCTGTCGAGCATCGCCCCGAATATGGCCCGCACGCCGGCAGGTGTTTCGCCGTCTTCCCTGTACCAGAACTCCGTGACAAAACGCCGGACGCCGAGTTCCCAGGCCGCAGATATTGCCGCTTCAAAATTGACGTGTCCGGTTCCGTAAGGGATCTCCCGGAAATGTCCCGGACAGGTCTCCTTCAGATGCAGAGCAGCCAGATGGCCCCTTCCCAGGCGCAGATCCTCCACCGGATCCGTTCCGTACAGGACGGCGGCATTTGTCATATTGCCGATATCCGGGTACATCTGGAGATAATTGGAGTCAACGGCTGACACATAGCGCATGCCCTTCTCAACCGTGTTCATAAACTCGTTTTCCATGGTCTCAAACCCAAGCTGTACGCCGGCTGCCGCCGCCACGGGAGCCAGATGCCGGATGCTCTCGATGAACATCGCCTCGGTCTCGCCGGTGTGCGGCTCATAATAGACATCATACCCGGGAATCATGACAAGGCGGGCTCCCAGGTCGGCAGCAAGATAGATGGACTCCTCCGCAATCTCAAGGCCCCTGGCCCGCTTCTCCGGATCCGGATTGCCCAGCGAATATTTTGTCAGGGCGCTGTCATTGAGTGTACCGACAGGCATCTCCATCTCCCGGCAGAGCGCCGCCAGCTGCCGCCGCTCCTCCTGCAGGCTGTAGACCCGGCTGATCTTCTTCTCCGTGGCATCAATACTCATTTCCACAAAATCGTAGCCGGCATCTTTTGCAATTGTCAGCTTTTCCTGCCAGCTGACATCCGGCATGGCTTTCTCATAGAGTCCCAGTGCGTAGGACTTTCTCATGTGGGATTCTCCTTCCTGCAGTCAGCGGTCGCTTGCCGTGACTGTTCCTCCTGATTATACCTTTCGGAAATTCATTTGAAAACCATTTTATGCGGTGCCGTCCTCCAGATATCTTTCCCGAAGCGCCGCGCGCATCTCCCCCGTGACCCGGAGGCCCGCCTCCGCCATCCCGTCAAAACTGCCGAACCGCGCTTCCACAGCGTCATAATAGGCACGGAGATACGCTTCGTCCGCGCCAAAAAGGTACCGAAGTGACTGGTCCGCCAGCGGACTGTCTGTTCCGCTCTTTTTCTTTATAAATGCCGCAAGCTTCCCGATATCCCGCTCCAGATACGCATTCGTTTTAAGGTAATCCTCCATGATTGCTTCCCGGGGGATCCCGAGAAGTTCTTCCACGATCACGGAGGCTATGCCGGCCCGGTCCTTTCCGGCAGTGCAGTGCCACAGCACGCCGCCCTCCGTTTCCGCCAGCAGATTCAGGAAATGACGGTACCGGTTCACGGCAGCATCAGCCGCAAATGCCCGGTACAGTTCACACATATATGCTTTTGCTTCGGCAGGCGCAAAGAGCAGCCTCTGAAAAATGTCCCGGTCAGCTTCCTCTTCCCTGGAAATGCCGGCTGTCAGGTCCGCCACGATGGGAATATGGATATTCCGGATACCCGGGATCTCCGTATCCGGCTGATTCGCGCGTTCACCGTCTGTCCGCAGGTCAACGATCGTACAGACCAGTCTGCTCAGCCGGTCCGCATCTTCCTGTACAAGTCCCGAAAGATGGCCGGACCGGAACAGCAGTCCCGTCCGGATTACGCGGCAGTCATTCGTCCGCATGCCGCCGAGATCCCTGGTATTGTGAAGATTATCAAATGACAGAAGTCTGCTCATGACCGCATTTCCTCCGCGATATGTTCCAGTACGCACATGGCCAGATAAAAAGCCGTCTCATAAAATATAAAGCTGAGGGTATTTTCGTCAAAAAGGATCGTGGTCTGCGGCGGAAATTCATCGTCGGCCCCGTAAAACTTCAGGATCACCGACATATCACCCCACACGGGAATCTCGTAACCGATGTCCCCGTAAGGCACCTTCGTCCCGCCCAAAGCCTCGCAGGCGGCAGCAAAGCCGGCCCGGTTCTCATCAAAGAGCGCAGAATGACCGTCAAACATACCGGAACCGACGCCGACCGTCCTGGGCCGTCCTTTCAGGGAATTAACCGTTGTCCATCGGCCGCTCAGAATCCCCGGCACGCGGTTCGCCGCCTCCGCCTCTTCAGACCCGTGGCTGGTCATGTTGTGACAAAGGAAATCAAAGATCGTAAGGGTTTCCCCGTGGCCTGCCTCCGTGACTGACCGGAAGTCGTCTCTGCTCCTTTCCACATGCCCGGTCCGGCGTTCAATCCGGTATCTGTCATGCAGAAACGTGACATACAGCCAGTCTTCGTCTGCCTGGATGTGCTGTGTCCGGATGATTTCTTCCTGGTCAAACTGAAGAAAATACTTCTCTGCCCGGATGCGGGAGATTTCATAATTGCCCGTTTCTCCCGGACTGGTCTTACGGTTGTTTTCTGCCTGCATCTGGCCATTCCTCCTGTTTATCTGTCTTGTACACAGCATACCGGGGCCGAAGAAAAGGGGCTGCTGCACAAAGCATTTTTGTGCATATATCTTCTGAAGGAAACCTTCGCAGCCGCCGGCACTTAGTGAAAACAAGTGCGTAAGCACGAAGTATGAGCTTAGTACCGCTGCGGCGAGAAAGAGCGCCAGCGATTTCCGAAAGAATATATATGCACAAAAATGCTTCGTGCAGCAGCCCCCTGTTTATGATTCTCTTAATTCTGTCTGCCGGTTCAGACCATGTGCCCCTTTTCCCGGATTACATCGATGACCTGGTCTACGTATTTCTCACAGATCTCATCGGTATCCGCTTCGACCATGACGCGGATGACAGGCTCCGTGCCGGACTCTCTCACCAGGATCCGGCCGTTGTCGCCCAGCTGTTCTGCCACCGTCTCGACGGCCTTCTGCACATCCGGGTCATTCTGGGCCTCCGGTTTGCTTTTCACCCGCACATTTTTCAGTACCTGCGGATAGAATTTCACAGGCTCAGCCAGGACAGACATGGGTTTTTCCCTGGCCAGCATGACTTCCATCATCTTCAGGGATGTCAGGATGCCGTCGCCGGTCGTCGCATACTTGATGAAAATGATGTGACCGGACTGCTCACCGCCGATGCGGTTGCCGGTCTGCACCATGTTTTCATATACATATTTGTCGCCGACCTTTGTCTTTTCGTAGCCGATCCCGACGGCATCCAGTGCCTTGTACAGGCCGAAATTCGACATGACGGTTGTCACGACCTTGTTGTTAAGCAGCTTCTCCCGCTCCTTCATATAAAGGCCGTAGATATAGAGGATGTGGTCACCGGTGACGACATTTCCCTTCTCATCGACACACAGGCAGCGGTCCGCATCGCCGTCAAAGGCAAAGCCGACATCCAGTCCGTTTTCCACGACAAACTTCTGCAGATGCTCAATATGGGTAGAACCGCATTCGGTATTGATATTATAACCGTCCGGTTTGTCATTGATCACATAAACCTTTGCGCCCAGGGCATCAAAGACAGCCTTTGCGATCGACCACGCCGCGCCGTTTGCGCAGTCCAGTCCGACCTTTACATCCTTGAAGCTGTACCGGGACATGGAGATCAGATAGCCGATATAGCGGTTGCGCCCCGCCACATAGTCCACGGTGCGGCCGATCTCATCACGCTCGGCGCAGGGGATCTCAAGCTTTCCGTCGAGATACTCCTCGATCTTCAGAATGGTTTCCTCATCCATCTTCTCGCCGTTGTTGTTGACGATTTTGATGCCGTTGTCATAGTAGGGATTGTGAGACGCGGAAATCATAATGCCGCAGTCAAAGTCGTCTACCCGGGCAATATAGGACACCGAGGGTGTCGTTGTCACGTGCATGATATAGGCGTCCGCCCCGGATGCCATCAGGCCTGTGCACAGGGCATACTCAAACATATACGAGGACCGCCTGGTATCCTTGCCGATGACAACCTTGGCCTTTTTGTCCAGTCTCTTTCCGTAATACCAGCCGAGGAACCGGCCGATCTGTATTGCGTGTTCAAATGTAAGATTTTTATTGGCTTCCCCCCGGAAACCGTCCGTTCCGAAATATTTTCCCATAGTACTCTCCGTTCCTGCTTAAAGCCCCTGCTGCCGTCAAGAGGCGTATTTACAGTCTCTCGCCTCTCTCAATATCCAGGAAATACTTGTAGGTGTCTACGGTCAGCTCTCCGCAGGCCGCTTCATCGCAGGCGATAATGGCAGCCGGATGCATCTGAAGCGCGCTGCAGGTCCACTTCTGGCTCACGGCGCCCTCGACGCTTGCCGCCAGCGCACGGGCTTTGTTGTGGCCGTTGATCAGGATCAGAACCTCTTTGGAATCCGTTACCGTGCCGATACCGACAGAAAGGGCTTTTGCGGGCACCTTTTCCGGATCGTTGTCAAAAAAGCGGGAATTGACGATGCGGGTGTCGGATGTCAGCATCCGCACGCCGGTCCTGGAAGACAGAGAGGTAAAGGGCTCGTTGAAAGCCAGGTGGCCGTCCACGCCGATGCCGCCCATGAACAGGTCAATCCCGCCATACGAGGCGATCTTTTCCTCATAACGGGCGCACTCGCCCTCCGGATCATCCGTCATGCCGTTGAGAATGTTGACGTTCTCCTTCGGAATGTCAATGTGGTCAAAGAAATTGCTCCACATGAAATACCAGTAGCTCTGGTCATGCTCTTTCGGCAGGCCGACATACTCGTCCATATTGAAGGTTACGACATTTTTAAAAGAAATCTCACCGGCCTTATTCTTGCGGATCAGTTCCGCGTAAACGCCAAGAGGCGACGAGCCGGTCGGGAGGCCGAGGACAAACGGCCTGTCCTCCTTATGGTTTTTGATTTTATCTGCGATGTAATTTGCGGCCCATGCGCACATTTTTTCATAATTGTCCTGAATAACTACTCTCATCGTTCTCTCCTTCTTTCATTGCCTTCTGCCTGCAGACAGAATCCCATTAAAACTCATTTTTCGGCACAACTTCGCCGGTATTTTTATAGATGCTGTTTTCCGGAATAACGCCCCGCACGCAGGATGTCGGATAGATATTGCTGTGTCTGCCGATCACTGTCCCCGGATTCATAACCGCGTTGCATCCGCATTCCACGTAATCGCCGAGCATGGCGCCGATTTTCTTGATGCCGGTCTCGATGCCGCCCTCCGGGGCATGAACCGTAATCAGCTGTTTGTCAGACCGGACATTGCTGGTGATGGATCCCGCACCCATATGCGCATAATATCCAAGGATGGAATCTCCCACGTAATTGTAGTGGGGCGTCTGTACATGATCGAACAGGATCACGTTTTTCAGTTCCACGGAATTGCCCACGACGCAGTCCGCACCGACCAGAGCCGAGCCCCTGACAAATGCGCCGTGCCGGACCTCCGTATTCGGACCGATGATGCAGGGGGCGCCCAGATAGGCGGACGGAAATACCTTTGCCGTCTTGTGAACCCACACATTTTCCGATACCTCTGTATACTCCTCCGCATCCAGAGTCTTTCCCAGGGCAATGATCATATCCTTGATGCCCTTCAGGGCTTCCCAGGGATAGGTGAACCGGGACAGATACTCCGCCGCCAGTGTGTGGTCGAGATCATAGAGATCGCTGATTGTGTACATGATGCTGTTTCCTTTCCTGCCGCACAGATGGCTCCGCCTTAGAAGGCAGGCTGTGCTCTTCTTCCTTCTGTTGTCTTTTTTTCAGCTTTATAGTATACGACCAGAGTGGTCATTAGGCAAGTTACGATTTTGAAGTATGCTCAGAAGGCGATGGTCCCTGCCGTCTGAGAAGCCCTTCGCGCCCGCAAATAAAAAGAGTCACGGGAACCGGTCCCGTGACTCAAGGCTCTGTCAGATATTCAGCAGTTCGCTGTATACGGCGAGCGCGCCGTCTGTTTCGTGCGCCAGCACCCGTTTTGCGAGTACCTTGCCCAGCTGTACGCCCTCCTGGTCAAAACTGTTCAGGTTCCACACAAAGCCCTGGAACATGACCTTGTTCTCAAAATGCGCCAGCAGCGCACCCAGCGCCCCGGGATCCAGCTGTTCCCCGATGATGATGCTGGAGGGTCTTCCGCCGTCAAAATGTTTGTTCCGGTTCTCATCCTCCTTGCCGCAGGCAAAGGCAACGATCTGGGCGGCTACATTGGCGCAGAGTTTCTGCTGGCTGGTGCTGCCCTGGATATCCACATCCACGCCGGTCTGGCTGCTGCGGAATCCGATAAACTGAAGCGGAACGACATTCTTTCCCTGATGCAGAAGCTGGTAGAACGAGTGCTGTCCGTTCGTTCCCGGCTCGCCGAAGATCACCGGTCCGGTCACATAATCCACCGGCTCGCCGAACCGGTTGACAGATTTCCCGTTCGACTCCATATCCAGCTGCTGCAGATGCGCCGGAAAACGGGAGAGCGCCTGGGAATACGGCAGAACGGCCGTGCTGGGATATCCCAGTATATTGCGTTCATAGACGCCGATCATGGCATCCAGCATAGCCGGGTTTTTCAGCATATCCTTTTCCTGCGCCGTCCTGTCTGC
>CADBNA010000386.1 GCA_902795835.1 uncultured Lachnospiraceae bacterium
AACTGCAGAAACTGGGGAATCTCGTCCTCCACCAGGTTCTCTATGTCGACATTGATGCCGTCCATTCCCGTCTCGGCGGCAATGTCCAGAAGCTGCGTGATCACATGTGCCCGCACGTCATGGGTTTTCAGAATGGTTCCGGAAGTGAACTCACCGCCGGAAACATCCGAAAGTGTGCCCCATACCTGCATGCCCGCCCCGTGGGCGCGGTCAACATACGATTTCTCGGCAAGAGACTCCAGGTCTCCCTCCGCATTGGCATACCGGAACCAGACAGGGGCAACCGTATTGAGTCCTGTGGCATGCTGCGTCAGGATATCAAACTCATTGTTGTTGTCTGTGGTGCTGGTATACTGCCAGGCCATGACTACCGGGTGATCCAGCGTGATCTTTTTGTAGAGGAAGCGCTCATCTGTCGTGTGTGTGATGGTCCCCGCGGGAGCCTCCATAAGAGACGCCTTCCGGACATACCCCAGATAGCCGTCCGCAGTAGATACCTTGCACCAGTCCTGGGCGTTTTCCGTCAGGACAACGGTATCTCCTTCTTTCAGCGAAGTCAGCACCTCGCTTTTCGGGCCTCCTCCGAAACGAACGACTGTATCCTCTGTGACGGTCTCGGCAGCCAGATTGGTCCACTTCGTTCTGGCCACGATACGCCATGGATCCTGCAGAATCTCCATATCTATGTCGGAGTTCTCCTTAATGCAGGACGCGGAAACATACAGCTTTCCTCCCTCCTTCAGGAGAACGCCGCTCCCGTCCCCGACACTCCAGACATTCGTCCCCGCGGGCAGCGTGAGCAGGAGCTGCTCTGTCGTGCTCTCCCAGTAGAAGCTGCTGTTCAGGGTGTTCCAGACAGCACCGTACGGCAGATAGACCTCGCCGTCCCTGACGATTCCCTTCAGCTCCAGAATACGGTCGTCAACGACAATCGCGGCCTCTTCCGTCCCCATCCCGTAATATGCCAGGGGATCCATCCTGTTTCGGTTTATAGAAACCTTTTCGAACAGAATCGTGGCCAGATACACAATCAGCACCACAAATGCTATACAAATCAAAATGGGAAGAATCGTTCTTCTTCTCCTGCGTCTTCTGCGTCTCCGCGCCATTGCGAACCTCCGGACATACTTCTCTGTATCCTGTTTATTGTAGCATCTTCCCAGTGCATGTGCAAGTAAGGCACTGCTGTAAAAAATCATTGAACGGATGTAAATAGTTCATTGAACAGGCACTCTTGTGCAGGCCATAAAAAAAGAAAAGCCGGCGGACGGCAAGGGGTCCTGCCTGTCAGTTTTAGTCCGCCGGCACCTTTTATTTTCCGCCCCTCTGGCGGATGAATTTCTGATCCTTCTGTCTCTGAACGCCGGTCCCTTCCCGGCTGCGCTCCCGCAGAACCACGTCCGCACCCCGCGTCTCCGGCTGCTCTCTTCTCCGGACAACCCGGTTAAACCCGATGGCCTCCAGACGCAGACCCGTATCATCCGCGATATAGTCCCGCATATATGCTCCCTTTTCCGCAAGCCTGAGTGCCCGCACGATCCGTCCGGGATCACTCTCCCTTCCCTCCAGAAGAAGATGAACGCCCATTTTGCGCCATTCGCAGAGCTCCTGATACATACTTTTCCCGGAATCTTTCATATCTTTCACCCTTTCTGAGTTTCCGGCAGCTAAAAAACAGATCAGACTTCTCCTCTGATTTAAAATTGCGTGATAAAGTGTCAGATGCCGGAACTTCACTGGTCATCACGCTCGGAATGCGGACTTTATCACGGGTATTCAGTTATCAGGCTCTCTGGAAATACGCTGTGAAACACAGCGTGCCTTTTACAGACTCGTAAAAATGAGTGTTAAAAAAGAAATGAATGATAAATACAAAACGATCAGAAATGTCCCGAACGCTCTGACCAATTTCATTATATCGAATCAGGCCGAAATTGCAAGCGGATTTCTGAGCGGATATGGTGTGTTCTGTGATTGCTTTTATAAACCTTTTACTATATACTGTATATACTGTTTTCGGAGGGCTGAATAAATATGAAAATTGAGCGACTAAATGAAAACCAGATCCGCTGCACTCTGACCAGAGAGGATCTTCAGGGCCGTGAAATCCGTCTGAGTGAACTGGCCTACGGTTCTGAGAAGGCCCGGCGGCTTTTTCATGACATGATGGAAGAGGCCCGTCATACAGTCGGTTTTGATACGGAGAATTCTCCCCTGATGATTGAAGCGATTCCCCTGGCGCCTGACAGCCTCTCTCTGATTATCACCAGAGTGGATGATCCCGAAGAACTCGATACCCGCTTTGCGCGCTTTACCCGTTCCGACGGCGATCCTTCCGGGACCGGCATAGCCTCTCTTCCGGGTGCCGATGATGTTCTGGAGCTGTTCAACCGGCTGTTCGAGGCAAAGGCTTCCGGAAATGCCGAAGCCGTCTCAGAGGATTCCCCGCGTGCAGATGAGCAGGCGGAAGCGCCGGCAGAGGGCATTTCATCCGGCTCAGACGGGCCGGAGATCGACCTGGTCCAGTCTTTCTGCTTCCGGGACCTGGATGACGTAATTGAAGCCGCCCGCAGCACAGCGGCATGCTACGACGGAGACAATACCCTGTACCGGATCCCGGATGAAGACAACAGCCTGCACCTGGTGATCCGTCAGTCCGGCATGACGGCAGAAGCCTTTAACCGGTTCTGCAACATGCTCTCGGAATTCGGCTCAGCCGAAAAGTTTTCTCCCGCCCGGGCAGCCTGGCTGGAAGAACACGGCTGCATTCTTGTCCGCTCCCGGGCTCTGCAGCAGCTGCGGGAACTGTAATCCGGCCCGGCAGAAGGGACGGGAACGGCAGCCGGTCCCGCCGGCAGCTGCGGAAACCGCAAATAAAAAAGACATGCTAAAAGAGCTGTCCGCACGGAAGGATCATCCCTCTTCTATCCGTGTAAACAGCTCTTTCTCTGTTCCGGCTCTTTCTGCCGGTTATGAATGATTCTGTGTCAGGTACTCCTTCAGTCCCTGCATAGCCTCTGCTTCATCCACACCCTCTGTTACGACAGTCACGCTCTCGCCGTTGTCCAGGCCCAGCGTCATCATACCCATGATACTCTTCGCATTAACCTTCTTGCTCCCGCTCTCCAGATGTACAGAACTTCTGTACTGGCTGGCGACCTGCACAAGCATCGCGATGGGACGGGTTTCCAGACCGCTCGCAATGTGTATCGTAACACTCTCTTTCAGCACTACATACTCCTCCTTTATTTTCCCCTCAGGTGCCCGGCGATCTCGCTGAGCTTTCTCAGGCGATGGTTGACTCCGGATTTTCCAATCGGCGGATCCAGGTACAACCCAAGCTCCTTTAAAGTCGCTGTTGGATATTGTAACCGAACAGCCGCCATCTCGTCAAGCCCATTTGTCAATTCGGAAAGGCCGATCCTGCTCTCTATATAGAGGATGTCCTCTATCTGCTGCGCAGCCGCGCTGGCCGTCTTGCCGATGTTGGCCGTCTCGCAGTTGACCTGCCGGTTTATATTGCCCCTCATCTCCCGGAGGATGCGGATGTTCTCATATTCCAGCAATGCGAGTCTGGCGTCCATCAGGCCGAGGAGCCTGCCGATCCGGTCGCTCTCTTTTACATATACGATAGTCTGTCCCCGCCGGGTTGTCAGACTGGATGTGACCTCCATCGACTGCAGCAGGAGCTGCAGCTGTTCTGCCTGTCCGGCATCGGAACAGATCATTTCAAAATGATAAGAGCGCCCGGGGTCGCTCATGGATCCGGCCGCCAGAAAGGC
>CADBNA010000387.1 GCA_902795835.1 uncultured Lachnospiraceae bacterium
GACAAGCTGGCCAGCCTGATCCTGGATTTCCATCACATGCTGACAGATGACAGCGGATATGACTATACGTTCCTGACAAAGCTGGAAGAATAGGAAGAGGAGAAAACCATGAGTCAATCACCTTCAGGAACCGCAAAGAGCAGCTTTCATGAAGAAAACTTCCGGCGCCGTTCCCGCTATACGCTTGTATTTATCATTCTGGCGGCTGCCTTCTGCCTGATCACCGTGCTGAACATCAACACGGGAAATGTCCATATTTCGGTGCAGAAAATAGCGCAGATTATTTTTACCCGGGCCGGCAGCAAGGATGAAGTCAACATCATCTGGAGGATCCGGCTGCCCAGGATACTGATGGCGGCGGTCCTGGGCGGTGCGCTGTCACTGTCCGGCTTCCTGCTGCAGACCTTCTTTGAAAATCCCATCGCGGGCCCCTTTGTGCTGGGTATATCCTCCGGCGCCAAAATGGTGGTCGCCCTGGTCATGATCTATTTCATAGGCGTCGCAGGGAGAGTGTCATCCTATGCGCTGATCGCGGCAGCCTTCCTCGGATCGCTGATGTCTACGGGATTCATACTTCTATGCGCCCGGGCAGTCAAGAATATGTCCGGCCTGCTGGTTGCCGGCATAATGATCGGCTATATCTGCTCTGCCGTGACAGAATTCATCATTACATTTGCCGAGGATTCGGATATTGTGAACCTGCACGGATGGTCCCAGGGCAGCTTTTCCGGCATGAACTGGGGCAATGTGTATATTGCCCTTGTCGTCGTGGGCGTGGCAGCGACGCTTACCTTCTTCATGTCCAAGCCGATCGGGGCCTTCCAGCTGGGCGAGGCTTACGCCCAGAGCATGGGCGTCAATGTGAAGCGCTTCCGGGTAATGCTGATTCTGCTGTCCAGCATCCTGTCGGCGACTGTGACGGCCTTTGCCGGACCGATCTCTTTTGTGGGAATCGCAGTGCCGTTCCTGATGAAGAGGGCGCTCGGAACGGCGCGGCCGCTGGTGGTGATACCGGCCACCTTCCTCGGCGGCGGCGTATTCTGCATGGTCTGCGACCTGATCGCGAGAATGGCTTTTGCGCCGACCGAACTGAATATCAGTACGGTCACATCTGTTTTCGGCGCGCCGATCGTAATCTTTATGCTTGTGCGCCGGCACAGCGGGAAGTGACGGGTGGACATTATGAATAAATACTATTTTCAACTGGAACAGCTGACCGTCGGCTACAACGGAAAGCCATTGATCAAAGATATCAATATCGGCATCGAACAGGGCGAAATCGTCACGCTGATCGGTCCCAACGGAGCGGGAAAATCGACCATTCTGAAGAGTATTACCCGTCAGCTGGATCTCATCAGCGGCACCGTGCGTTTTGATGATAAAGAGCTGCGGTCCTATTCCTACAGGGATCTTTCCTGTAAGATGGCCGTTGTCCTGACAGAGCGGATGAAACCGGAACTCATGACCTGCCATGACATCGTCGCGACGGGGCGTTATCCGTATACAGGTCGTCTGGGCATCCTCTCCACGGAAGACGAGCAGAAGGTTGAGGAAGCCCTGAAGGCGGTTCATGCCGATGACCTGGGAAGCCGTGACTTCAATGCAATCAGTGACGGACAGCGCCAGAGGGTGCTGCTGGCCAGGGCCATTTGCCAGGAGCCGGAAATCATCCTGCTGGATGAACCGACATCCTTCCTGGACGTCCGGCACAAGCTGGAACTGCTGGCGATTCTCCGGAACATGGCAAAGAGCAAGGGCATTACCGTGATCATGTCCCTGCATGAGATCGATCTGGCCCAGAAGGTTTCCGACAAGATCATCTGCGTAAAAGGAGATCATATTTTCCGCTACGGAAAACCGGAGGATATATTCGAAGAAGAGGCGATCCGGGGCCTCTATGAGATTGACAACGGCTATTTTGACCCTCTGTTCGGCAGCATTGAGCTTCCGAGAGTGGAAGGAAAGCCCGAGGTTTTCATCATCGCCGGATGCGGAACCGGAATTCCGGTGTACCGGCGGCTGCAGAAAATGAACATTCCCTTTGCCACGGGTATTCTGTACACAAACGATGTAGATTACCGGCTGGCCCGGCTGCTGGCCGTGGAGATGGTTACGGAAGAACCCTTCCGCGAGATCAGCGTGGAAGCCATGGCCGACGCCAGGGCTCTGATTGCCGCATGCGGACGGGTGATTATGACCGGCGTGCCGATCGGGGAGACAAACCGGAGGCTGGAGGAGCTGGCAGAGGATGCAAGGCAGGCGGGGAAGCTTGAATTTGTGTGAGAAGCGGGGAATGCCGCACTAAGCATATTGGCGCATATATGTATCTGAAGGAAACCTTCGCAGACGCCGGTACTTAGTGAAAACAAGTGCGTAAGCACGAAGTTTGAGCTTAGTACCGCTGCGTCGAGAA
>CADBNA010000388.1 GCA_902795835.1 uncultured Lachnospiraceae bacterium
AAAGAGATCCAGATCAAAATGGCGCAGGGAGCCAAGCCCGGGGAGGGAGGCCATCTGCCCGGAAGAAAAGTCTATCCCTGGATCGCGAAGACAAGGCATTCCACGCCGGGCGTCAGTCTGATCTCGCCGCCTCCTCATCACGATATCTATTCGATTGAGGATCTGGCGCAGCTGATCTATGACCTGAGAAAAGCCAACAGTCAGGCACGCATTTCCGTGAAGCTGGTATCTGAAGCCGGTGTGGGAACCGTGGCGGCCGGCGTTGCCAAGGCAGGCGCCGGCGTGGTCCTGATCTCCGGCTATGACGGCGGCACTGGCGCCGCCCCGGTCTCGTCCATTCACAACGCCGGCCTTCCATGGGAACTCGGACTGGCGGAAACGCATCAGACGCTGGTGGCCAACGGACTGCGCAGCCAGGTGGTGATCGAGACGGACGGGAAGCTGATGAGCGGCAGGGATGTCGCTGTCGCCGCCATTCTGGGCGCAGAAGAATTCGGGTTCGCGACGGCGCCGCTGATTACGCTGGGCTGCGTGATGATGCGCGTCTGCCAGTCGGATACCTGCCACATGGGTGTGGCCACGCAGAATCCGGCGCTGCGCAGGCGGTTTTCCGGAAAACCGGAATATGTGGAGAATTTCATGCTCTTCATCGCACGGGAGCTGCGGGAGATCATGGCTTCGCTGGGGGTCAGATCCCTGGATGAGCTTGTGGGAAGAACTGATCTGCTGAAGGTCAGGGAGGATCTTTCCGATAAGCAAAAACGCCTGGATCTGTCGAGGATCCTGCTGGACATGTCGGGAACCGACCGGGAAAAGTCTTTTTTCCATCCCGAATACCGGTATGACTTCAGGCTTGAGAATACCAAGGACGAATCCATCCTTCTCGCATCACCGGAAGTACAAAAGTCTCTTGAGACAGGGGAGAAATCGGAGATCTGTGTTGAGGTCGGCAATACGGACAGGACATTCGGGACGCTGCTGGGAGAGCAGATCACCAGACGCCATCCGGAAGGCCTCGGCGACGACACCATCCTGGTCAGGTGTACCGGTTCCGGCGGGCAGAGCTTTGGCGCGTTCATCCCCGGAGGACTGACGCTTGATCTCACGGGAGATTCCAATGACTATTTCGGAAAAGGACTTTCCGGCGGAAAACTGGTGATCCGCTCTCCGAAGGAGGCGGCATATGATCCCCGGGAAAACATTATTATCGGCAATGTAGCCCTGTACGGCGCAACATCCGGGGAGGCTTATATTGCAGGCATGGCCGGTGAGCGTTTCTGCATCCGGAACTCAGGCGCCGTCTGTGTGGTGGAGGGCATCGGAGAACACGGGTGCGAGTATATGACGGGCGGCTGTGTGGTTGTGCTGGGGCCTGTCGGGAAAAATTTCGCGGCAGGTATGAGCGGCGGAACCGCATATGTTCTGGATGAGGAGAACCGGCTGTACAGGAATCTGAACAGACAGCTGGTCGAGATGGAAAATGTTGAGACGAAGACAGACCGTGCCCAGCTCCGGAGGATGATTGAAGCGCATGTGTATCATACCGGCTCTGAGAAAGGGCGGGAGATTCTGGAAAACTTCGGGGAATTTGTCCCGCGTTTCAAGAAGGTTATCCCGACGGATTACAAAGAGATCCTCCGGCTGATCGCTGAAAGCGAGGAGAGCGGCGCTGATCCGGAAGAAGCAAAGATCGAAGCCTTCAGGCTGTTTGTTGGAGGTGCATAATGGGTAAGTCAACCGGTTTTCTGGAATATGAACGAATAGACGGACCTGTGAGGGACGAGCAGCAGCGGACACAGGATTTCCTGGAGTTTCATTTGCCGCTTCCTCTGTCTGAGCAGCGTAAACAGGCGGCCAGATGCATGGACTGCGGCGTGCCCTTCTGTCAGGGCGGCGTCATGATTGCAGGGATGGCTTCCGGGTGCCCTCTTCACAATCTGGTGCCGGAAGTAAATGATCTGGTCTTCAGGGGAAGGATGGAACAGGCTTACCGAAGGCTTTCCATCACGCACAGCTTCCCTGAATTCACCAGCCGGGTGTGCCCGGCTCTCTGTGAGGCGGCCTGCACCTGCGGGCTGCATGACGCCCCGGTTTCCACCAGGGAAAACGAAAAAGCGGTGATCGAATACGCTTTTGCACACGGGCTGGCACAGGAAGAGACACCTTCTGAAAAGACCGGCAAAAAAGTGGCCGTGATCGGAAGCGGTCCCGCCGGCCTGGCTGCGGCGCAGCTGCTCAGCCGGAGAGGGCATGAGGTCACGGTATATGAGCGAAAAGACCGGATCGGCGGTCTGCTCCGGTACGGCATCCCGAATATGAAGCTGGACAAATCGGTCATCGACAGGCGCATTGCCATGATGGAACAGGCCGGCGTCCGTTTTCTGACAGGCATCGACGTGGGGAGGGATCTGGCGGCAGCTGAGCTTGAGAAGGACTATGATGCCATTATCCTGGCCTGCGGCGCCTCCAGTCCCAGGGACATTTCAGTACCGGGAAGAGATGCAAAGGGAATCTTTTTTGCAGTGGATTTTCTGGGAACCGTGACAAAGCGGCTTCTGGACGGGGAGCTGGCATTGCCGCAGAATCTGTCTGCGGGAGCAAAAGAAAAGAACGGCAGGCGGAAAACATCCGGCAGGTCAGATAATACATCCCGCTGGTTCATTGACGGCTCGCCGGAAAAGCTGGTATATGGCAAAGACGTGATCGTGATCGGCGGCGGTGATACGGGCAATGACTGTGTCGGCACCTGCATCCGGCTCGGCGCGAAAACAGTGACCCAGCTGGAGATGATGCCTGAACCGCCGAAAGGCAGACTGTCATCCAATCCGTGGCCGGAATGGCCCAAGGTGCTGAAGACCGATTACGGTCAGGAAGAAGCCATCTGGAAATTCGGCCGGGATCCGAG
>CADBNA010000389.1 GCA_902795835.1 uncultured Lachnospiraceae bacterium
ACATATACATAGCAATTCCTCCTCAAATGGAAATCTGTGTGGATTCATCATATCACAAGAAGGAAATTGATGCAAGAATAAAAGCTAAAACAACATCAGATTCCGATTGATTGCAGCAAATATCGACACAGAATTCCAAAAACCTCCATCACCGTCACCTGTTGGAGGCTCATCCTTTCATTGTTTTTCGCTCCTGATTGACAGACAGGAATACCCGTCGTAACATGAAAAGGAATGATGCATCGTGAAAGGAGGAACGTATGAAGATCATTAATCTTGTCGAAAACACGGAAGGCGTTCCGGGCTGTGCCTGTGAGCATGGATTATCCTTCTACATAGAGACAGACAGACACAGGCTTTTGTTTGATCTGGGGCCGTCTGAAGCAGCTTTGCAAAATGCCGGAAAGCTTGGAATTGATCTTACACAGGTAGATACAGTCATCTTAAGCCATGGCCATTACGACCATTCCGGCGGGATCCTGCCGTTTGCGCGTATCAATTCCGATGCAAAAATCTATATGCAGGATTCGGCGGACGGAGCATATTATGCCGACGATGGAGAACAGAAAGCAGAAGACCGCTACCGCTATATTGGCATCGACAGAGAAATCGATTTGCTTCCGCAGGTGGTAAAGATACATGGAGACTGCCGGATAGACGAGGAACTGGAGCTGTTTACCGTTTCGCAGAGGACGCACATGCTTCCCTTTTCCAACAGAAATCTGATGGAAAAAAAGGGGGAGGAATATATACGGGACAGCTTTTCACACGAACAGTTCCTGGTAATTCATGAACAGGGAAAAAACGTTCTCCTGTCAGGCTGCGCCCATAACGGAATCCTGAGCATTCTTGATGCGTACCGGGAGAAGCTTGGGTCCCTGCCGGATCTTGTGATCAGTGGGTTCCATCTTAAGAAGAAGACAGGATACAGCGATGAGGAGATCGCAGAGATCATCGGTATTGCAGAAGAACTGAAAAAACTTCCGACAAAGTTCGTTACCTGTCATTGCACCGGAGTGCCGGTATATAAGGTGATGAAAAATACAATGGGAGACCGGCTTGGCTATGTTCATTCGGGAGAAGAAATTGATGTTGACGGCCTTTTAAGAAGCAGTGAAAAGGTGAAGAAGAGGAGGAATACGTACATGAAATGGCACAGGTTTTTTGCATGGGCAACCGTATTCAGCTTTGTCATGACCATGGTGACAGGATATAAAAGGAAATAAGAAAAGGGCGGCTCCTTGTCGGGAGACGCCCTTTTGGCTGTCGTGGAAATTTCAGACCGGCAGATATGCGGCTGCTACAGCCAGAACAAGAGCCGGAAGCATGTTGGCCACCCGGATCCTTTTTCCCCAGACCAGGTTCAGGCCGACGCAGAAAATGAGGATCGACCCGATCATGGAAAGATAATCCATGGCAGGGCCCGCAAGGACCGGCTTCAGAAAAGAAGCGGACAGCGTAAAGAATCCTTCGAATATCAGAATCGGAATCGCCGAAAAAGCGCAGCCTTTTCCAAGCGAACAGGTCATGACCATAATGATGATAAAATCCAGTACCGTTTTTATGGCCAGAATGGACCAGTCGCCGAACAGGCCGTCCTGTATGGCGCCGACGACAGCCATGGCTCCGATGCATACCGTCAGAGAAGCCGTCACAAAGGCATCGACAAACTTTTTGTCTTTGGCGTTGCCTGTTTTTATCTTAAGCCATTCGCCGAACCGTTCAAAAAAGCCTTCGATGTTGATCAGCTCGCCGATCAGGGTACCGATGGCAAGACAAAGCGTTACCAGCATGCTTTGACCTCTTTCGATCACGCCGTCCTTTACGCTCAGCATCCCCTGCATGGCGCCGGCCGTTCCGATAAACAGAACGCTTACGCCGCACACCGCGATCAGGGATTCCTGATGCCGCTCCTTTAATAGTTTGCCAAAAAAATGGCCTGCCAGTCCGCCGGCTACGACGCCTGCCGCGTTGATGAGTGTTCCTGTCATATCGGATGCCTGCCCTTTAAAACTCATTACAATTGCTGAACGGAGATTTATCCGCAGGCTTTATTATAACACGTCTGTCAATACGTTCCGATTAGAGTCTGATCCATCTGCCGTTTTTGACGGCGAGCTCGGCAACGGCCTTTCCGTCTGTGGCAAAAAATCCGCCGTCAACAACCTGATATTTTCCGTCTTCCTGACGGACAACCTTGACAGAGGCATTGTCATCGTAGAAATTAAACATAAGAAGAAGTTCGGAATCATCTGTCGTAGCGTATGCACGGATCCTGAGGGTTTCGCCCAAAGCGCCGGTGTATGTGAGATCCTGATATTTATCATAGGAAACGATCTCACGTGACTGTGCAGATTGTGCTGCACACGGAGTGTTTACGGCCGGTACAGAAGCAAGTATAAGAGATGCCATAACTACGGAAACTGTTTTCTTTATCATAATAAAATCCTCCTGAAAGTATATTTCTTTTTTGTCTTTGTCTTCAAACGACGGTGCCTATCATATACTTGTATTCCGGCGCTGAACAGATATTTAATTGACCAGTTTTAGGGCAATATTGACATTTGCCGCTGTATGCGTTACCATGTCGGAGATACAGGAAAGCTTTGAAACAGATAAAAGCTGTCCGGAAGGAAGTCAAAAAATGGACACAGGACTCTATCAACAGGAGATGCCGCTGTACGAAGCCGATACCGTACCAAATACGCAGAATTATACCGGCATGTTTTTCCGGTTCGCCACGGCATCCGGGGGATATCAGCCTCTTCACTGGCACGACAGTCTCGAAATTCTTTATCAGCTGAACGGCAGGACCGAGATTTTTATTGACGGAAAAAAGTATGAGGTGCCCAGAAAACAGTTTGTCGTGATAAATCCCCGAAGGGTGCACGCAACCTACTGTCACGACGATGTCTCCATGTTCTTGTATATCCATCTGAATACGGATACGATGCAGAGATATATGTCCCGGTACTCCAGGTATCAGATCGACTGTATTCCCGGAAAAATCCCGGATGATCAGTTTGAAGAGTATATTTCCCTCTGTCATCTGCTGGAAGATCTTACCCGTCTGTATTTTGACGGGGTTCCGGCCTATGAGATGGAAGCCAGAGGCATTATTCTGCAGATTTACGCCAGACTGTTAAGATGCTTCTCGGTCGTTGGCGACTCGGACCAGTATGAGAATGACAAGCAGAGCATGGACAGAATCCATATGATTTTGGAATATGTAGAGCATCATTTTATGGAACGCCTGACACTGGATGACGCGGCCGGACAGCTTGGCATCGGCCGTGAATATTTCTGCCGGTTTTTTAAAAAGAATATGGGGATTTCTTTCGTACGGTTTGTCAATGAAGTAAGACTGGCGCACATTCACGACGAGCTGAAAAGCTCGGACAGGGCGGTCAGCGAGATCGCCGAGGAGAACGGATTTATCAATCAGAAGCTGTTTTATCAGATGTTCCGTCAGATGTACGGATGCAGACCCCTGGAGGTTCGAAAAAAGAAAGATGTGACGGAAAATGTCCGGGAGCGGAGCTTTGCTGAGAATGAATGACCGGTTTACCGCAATGAAAAGGTGGAACACAGATTGAGCAGGAAAAAGAGAAATATCAAAGACGAAAAGGCGTTTCAGCTGTTTGCGCGTTATCATTACAACAGAGCCTGCGAAGAGGCGGCAGGCATGGCGATACGGGAACTGATCAAAACGGCGCCCTGGGA
>CADBNA010000390.1 GCA_902795835.1 uncultured Lachnospiraceae bacterium
CTCTCTGTCTTGTTATTCTCCCGGCGGCATGCTAGGATAAACGTATGCACTACTTTCACCGGCCTGTCAGGCCAGTGTTTCCGTAAAAGGAGGTTTACCATGGCTGTTTACAAATGCAGTATCTGCGGCGCGATTTGGGATGAAGAAAAGGAAGGAAAAAAACTGTCTGAGCTGGAGTGCTGTCCGGTATGTCGTCAGCCGGTCTCCATGTTTCAGATCATCGGGGAAACCAAACCGGCCGCGGAAGCATCTGCTTCTCCCGAAGACCTGGCCTATGACCCGGCATTTGTACGGCATGATCCTTCCTGCCGGTATATGGAAGAGATCCATGAAATGGCTGTGACCGGAAAAAGGACCGAGGCAGCGATGGGTACCCTGATGCCGGTTCCCGGATGGGATGACATTCTTCTGCTGGGCGCGCAGCTGGACCCGCTGCCGCTGGATGACGATGCCGAAGTGACAACCGAGACCATTATCGGCAGACATGCCCGGCAGCCTATGGTTCTGAAAAGCCCTGTCTATATCTCTCACATGTCTTTCGGGGCGCTTTCCAAAGAGATCAAAACAGCGCTTGCAAAGGGAAGCGCCATGGCCGGCACTGCCATGTGCAGCGGGGAAGGAGGCATCCTGCCGGAAGAAAAAGCCGCAGCCTGGAAATATATCTTTGAATATGTCCCCAACAGATACAGCGTTACGGAAGAGAACCTGAAGTCGGCGGATGCCATAGAAATAAAAATCGGTCAGGGAACAAAACCCGGCATGGGCGGCCATCTGCCGGGAGAGAAGGTGACGCCCGAGATCGCAGAGCTCCGCGGCAAGGAGCCGGGCCGGGACATCCAGAGTCCCAGCCGCTTTCCTGATATCCATACAAAAGAAGATCTCAGGGAGATGGTGTCTGCGCTCAGGCAGGCATCCGGCGGCCGGCCCATCGGGATCAAAATCGCGGCCGGCCACCT
Organism: uncultured Lachnospiraceae bacterium; assembly: GCA_902795835.1. Next base: position 957 of record CADBNA010000390.1, read on the forward strand.
GGAAAAAGATCTGGCGGTCTGCGTATATGCGGGAGCAGACTTTATCACAATTGACGGAAGAGGCGGCGCCACCGGATCCAGCCCTCTGATGCTGCGCGAGTCCACGACCGTCCCCACTCTGTACGCCCTGTCCCGCGCCAGAAAATATCTGGATTCCGTCCACGCAGACATCGACCTTGTCATAACCGGCGGACTCCGCGTTTCATCCGACTTTGCCAAAGCGCTCGCCCTGGGTGCGGATGCCGTCGCAATCGCCAGCGCAGCACTGATCGCCGCAGCCTGCCAGCAGTACCGCATCTGCGGATCCGGTCACTGCCCCGTGGGCATCGCCACCCAGGATCCGGAACTGCGCAGCAGGCTTCACACAGATGCCGCGGCGCAGAGAGTGGCAAACTTCCTCCGGGTATCCAACGAAGAGCTGAAAATGTTTGCCCGCATAACAGGACACACCTCCGTCCACGACCTGGGAATCCGCGACCTGGTCACGCTGGATGCGGAAATCGCCGCTCACACCGGAATCCCGCATGCCGGCGATCCCGAACTTCCAGTCTGAAAAAAGGCTGTTTTCATTCGTCAGGAAGGGGCTGCCGCACCAGACACTTACGTCCATATAGTTCTGAAGGAAACCTTCGCAGACGCCGGCACTTAGCGAAAACAAGTGCCTGAGCACGAAGTTTGAGCTTAGTACCGCTGCGTCGAGAAAGAGCGCAAGCGTTTTCCGAAAGAACTATATGGACGCAAGTGCCTGCCGTGGCAGCCCCCATCGCTTCTTTTTTATCAGATTATTATCTACCGTATCTTCCCCTGCTCCCTCAGCACCTGCTCCACAAGAGTTACGCATTCAAAGATCAGGGCGTTGCAGTGAGAAGTTTTATCCACGCCCAGTTCTTTGCTCCTGCGCAGAAGATCGGCGCAGTCCAGCTTGCCGTCATGACTGTCGCGGAGGGCACGGTAATAGGCTCCGACAGCAGCCGGAGAATCGATTCCGAACAGCCCCAGTACAATCAGCCCGCCGGTAATTGCGCCGCAGGCCGCGCCGCGCCGCAGACCGCCGCCGAAGTTGGCGCAGATCGCCGCTGCCGTTTCTTCACTGATCCCGGCTTCTTCCGCAAATGACAGCACAACGGTCTGACCGCAGTTGTAGACCGGCGCTGTCATTGTGCGTATTTCCTTTGCCCTGTCCAGGTATTTGCTCATTTTCAATGCCTTTCTGCCTGACGGCTTCTGCGGATTCTCTTTTTCCCGGGTACGATCGCTTTTGCGGGGCATACCAGCACGCAGAGGTGGCAGCCCACGCATTTTTTCCCGTTCAGCACCGGTTTGCGCTCTTCATTCAGCGTGATGGCCTGGTGCCCGCCATCGGAGCAGGAGATCATGCATCTTCCGCATCCGATACAGTGATCTCTGTGAAATGCGGGAAACAGGATCGTGTCCCGCTCCAGCACGTCTGTGGTTTCACTTACTGATTCCAGCGCCTGTCCGACCGCTTCCCGCACACTGCCGAAGCCTTTTTCGGCAAGGTAGTAATTCAGCCCGGCCTTCAGGTCGTCTATGATCCTGTACCCGTACTGCATCACTGCCGTAGTGACCTGCAGGCTGCCCGCGCCCAGCAGGATAAACTCCAGCGCGTCTGTCCAGCTCTCTATCCCGCCCATACCGCTCAGATGGAGACCCTGCAGCGCGGGGTTTTTCCCGAGCTCTGCAATAAACCGGAGCGCTATGGGCTTTACTGCGGTTCCGCTGTAGCCTCCCACGGCCGACATGCCGTGTACCGCAGGGGCTGAGATATAGGTGTGGGGACTCACATGGAGAATGCTTTTGATTGTATTGATTGCGGATATCCCCTGCGCCCCTCCGCGTCTGGCCGCTTCGGCAGCCGGGCTCATGTCCGCCACATTGGGGGTGAGCTTTGCGAGAACCGGGATCGGTGTTCCGCGGACTGCCGCGGCAGTATACCGTTCAACCAGTTCCGGCACCTGTCCGATATCCGATCCCAGCCCTTCATCCGCCATATTGGGACAGGAGAAATTCAGTTCAACAGCGTCTGCGCCGTTCTCCCCGCACAGCCGCGCCAGCATCTCCCACTCTTCTTCATTCTGACCCATGACGGACGCCAGGATAAACTTCGATGGATAGCGCTGCTTTAACTGACGGAAAACCTCCATATTTTCAGCTACGCTGTGATCCGAAAGCTGTTCAATATTTTTGAATCCGATGATCGTACCATTGTCGCCGGTAACGGCAGAGAAGCGGGGTGAAGCCTCATGGATATCGAAGGAACAGATGGTTTTGAAAGATGCCCCGGCCCAGCCGGCTTCAAATGCCCTTGCACACATATCGAAGGTACTGGCAACTACAGAAGAAGACAGCAGGAAAGGATTCTCCAGAGGAATCCCGCACAGCTCAGTCCGCAGACGCTCCCCGTCTTCGGGAGCAGGGATTTCAAGCTCCGGTTTAACCTCGTCATGCAGCCGGGTCATCAGCTTCCGGACAGGAACCTGATGCGGACGCACACAGACCTCCTCGCAGGGGGCCATACAGTTCACGCATGGATTTTCCTCAGGAAAACCGGCTGCCGCAGCGCTTTCATTGTCAAACCAGATGCTGCGCAGGTTCTTTCCCGGGTCAATCCTGCCACAGACCTGCGTACAGGGTGCATCGTGGCAGAGTACGCAGGAAATCATATCAGATCGAAGCAGCTTTTTCTGAAAACGAGTAATCATGGTTCCTTTCACCCTCCGAAAAAGCCAGAGACAAAATGCCTCACCTCTCTGTCATTGAACTGATCCACTCCTGAAATCTGTCCGGCCTGGATGTGAAGCAGATGACGTAGTCATCCTTTTCCGAACGGATCACCTTTGCGGCCAGCATATCCCCGATATCCAGCATGATATTCTGCAGAAGTTCCAGCTGCTGCCCGGTGTGAATCAGCGCATGTGTGTAATCCGCAGATATTTTTTTGACCTGCCCGGAAATGCTCTCAGCCGCAACGATTTTTCCATCCACCAGATGAACGGCTATTTCCGTCTCGTTTCCGGCAGCATCCTCCCAGACGATCTCCGGCCGGGGGGCCAGGCGGAGGCTTTTCCCGATTCCGCGCACATCATAGATCGTCACGGGAAGGTCCTTCCCTTTTGGCAGATAGCTGTACTCGCCTTCCAGATGAAGCGGTTCATCTATCATGGAGACGGTGTCCTGGGTGATGAAAACCTGTCCGCCTACCGTGAAGCTCTCCGTGCGGCCGGCCAGATTGACCGTGTCGCCCATACACCCGAACTTCATCTTCAGGGGAGAGCCTATATTTCCGACTACCGCCTCACCGGAATTGATGCCGATCCCCATATGCAGCTCGGGATACCCTTTTTTCCGGTTCCACTCGTTTACTTCACGCATCCGGTTCTGCATTTCCACTGCACATTTCACGGCGTTTGCCGCATGGTCCGGGTCCTCCCCGAGAGCACCGAACACTGCGAATATCCCGTCTCCCAGGAACTCTATCAGAATCCCTTTCCGTTTTTCAATAACATCGATCATTTTTTCGAAGTAATGGTTGACAATCTCCACCAGCTGTTCCGCTTTCAGACCGGCTGTCATGCTTGTAAAACCACGCAGGTCACTCATGAGGACAGATACCGTGCGCGACACGCCTCCCGGCTGCTCTCTCTCCGGAGAGCCCAGCACATACGCCGCAATCTGCGGTGAGGTATACCTGACAAAAGCAGCATTCACCCGGAAGAATTCCGTCATGTCATTTATGATGATGATGAACAGCTCCCTATCATCTCTGGTGTATTTCAGGCTGACCCGCAGCATGAATTTTTTTCCCTCGGCATTTTCATAGGTAACCAGGGCCTGCCGCGCGCTCTTTCCCGAAACCACCGCGTCAATAAACAGCTGCACGAGGGCATCATTATTCTCAACATACGGAATGGCATCCCAGATCTTTTTTTCTTCTCCGGTCCTGACAGAGAGGCCCAGCAGTTTTTTCGCGGCAGCATTGACATGCAGCAGACAGCCGACCTTGTCCGTCACGCATACCGCATCTTCCATATTATCGAAGATGTATTTAAGCTGCTTTTCTTCGAATGACTGTTTCACCTCTGACATGTTTCCGTCCTTTCAAAGCTTCTCATCTTTGCAATGTCTTCAAGCATCGGTTCCCCATGATATTCCGGACTGGTGTATTCGATCACCCACAGCGCCTGCGGTACCGTCTGACAGATAAAGGGCATCAGCCGGTCAAAATCCAGGGTGCCGTTCCCTATCCTGTTGTGAAGATCATGCTGCCCGTCATTATTGTGAAAATGAAAGCCGCGGATGCGGCCCCGCAGGCTGTCGATCAGAGCCGTCAGATCCCAGCCGTTTGCATTTGCATGTCCGACATCGATCAGCACCTCCAGATCCCGCTCACCGCAGAGGGCTGTGAATTCAGCCTGGTTCAGCAGCATGGTTCCATCAGAAGCGACCCCCGTGTTTTCGACAAGGATCTCTGTATCGGGAAACCAGGCATGCATCCGGTCCAGATTCTCCAGAGATATCTGCAGCTTCTGTTTTTTCATCTCCTGAGGGATTCTGCCATTGTTGAAATGATAGACGATGTGCGCAGGCTGCAGAATATCCGCATATTTCCTGGTCAGATTCAGGTGAAACATGGACTCATCCCAGGCCGGCGTCCCTTTTTCGGCCGTGTGTTCCACCCCCCAGACCGGTTCATGAAAAATGAGCGGCCCTGCTTCAAAGAGCGTCAGATTCCGGCGCAGATTTTCTTCAAATGCAGGAATGTCAAACATCGGCAGCAGCTCAAACCCGATTTCCGGGCCGCAGCGGTTTCTGTAAAGCGCCGCCTCCTCAAGGCCACAGCGCGGCAGAACACAGGTATCAATGTACAGGTTCACGAATCTCTCCTTCCGTCACCGGATAAATGAACGCTATGTCGCTTCAAACGTCCAAAACAGGGCCGTGATCCTTTTCACGGCCCCTGCGGTCTGACAAATCATTTCTTACTTCCCGGCGGTCTCCCCGGCAAGCTTCCGGCACGCGGCAAGATAATCCACGGTAAGCCTTCTGAGCC
>CADBNA010000391.1 GCA_902795835.1 uncultured Lachnospiraceae bacterium
AGCGAATCCGCCGAGAGCGAAGCTGCTGAAAGCGAATCCGCCGAGAGCGAAGCCGCTGAAGAGAGCACACCCATGGTCGGCGGCGGCAATCTGACATTTGCCACCGGCGGTGAATCCGGCACCTACTATGCGTTCGGAACGGTTCTGGCACAGCATGTCTCTGACAAGACCGACACCTCCGTTACCGCCGTAGTCGGCAATGGTTCCCAGGCCAACATCGAAGATCTGAACGACGGTGCAGTCCAGCTCGGCTTCAGCCAGTCTGATGTCATGAGCTATGCATACCAGGGCACAAACCTGTTCGAGGAGAGCGGTGCGATAGACAGCTTCTCCGTTGTAGCGGCCCTGTACATGGAGCAGGTGCAGATTGTCACCATGAACCCGGACATCAAATCTGTTGAAGATCTGGCAGGCAAGAACGTTTCCATCGGCGCCTCCGGCTCCGGCGTATACTTCAACGCCCTGGATGTGCTCGGCGCATACGGTCTCAGCGAGAGTGACATCAAGGCCCAGTATCTGAACTTTGCCGATTCTGCCGATAACCTGAAAGACGGCAAGATTGACGCCGCGTTCATCGTAGCCGGCGCTCCGACGACTGCTATCACAGATCTTGCCACCGGCGGTCAGGTCTATCTGGTCTCTCTGGACGACGAGCACGCTGACGCGCTGATTGAAAAATCTCCGTACTATTCCAAGTACACCATCCCGGCAGATGTCTATGGTACTCCGGAAGACGTTACCACCGTTGCCGTCGGCGCAATCGTCATCGCCCGTGATGATGTGGCAGACGGAGATGTTTACAACTTTGTTTCCTCTATCTTCGAGAATCTGGACGAAGTATCCGCTGCCCATGCAAAGGGCTCCGAACTCTCTCTGGAGTTTGCAACAAGCATTACCGATGTCCCGTATCATCCTGGTGCAGCGAAATACTTTGAGGAGAAGGGCTTTACCGTTTCCACCAAGTAACGGAAAACAGCCCCTGCATCTTCGCATCCTATGATGCAAATAAACAGAGCCGGGCAGGACTGATGCAGTCAGGCCCGGCTTTTTTAAAGGAGTTAATGAAATGGCAGCATCCGATAAAAATAACAATCCTTCTCCGTCTGAAAAAGAGATGATCCCTGCAGAAGTCCGGACAGAAGAAGGCAGTGAGTCAATGGCGGCGGATATTGATGAGGTCATGAAAAAATATGACAGAGAATCCAATACCCGTGTGTGGACCGGCCCTGCCAAAACCATCGTGACGACGGTTATGAGTCTGTTTTCCCTGTACTGCATCTGGTCAACTCTCTTCAGCACGGCGGCGCTTGAAATCAGGCTGACTTCCTTCCTGGGCGGCGTCATTATCATGGGATATCTGTACTATCCTGCCAGCAAAAATCATGTGAGGCCCAATCACATGCCCTGGTACGACTGGCTTATCATGATTGCCGGCGCGGGCAGCTTCTTCTTTTACTGCTTCCGTTATCCGAAGCTTTCCAGAACGCTGACCAGCGCATCCAAGATGACCAACCTCTATATCATCATCGGCATTATCGGCATTCTCACTATTCTGGAGCTGTGCAGACGCTGTGTCGGCGTCCCGATTCTCTGTGTGCTGGGCGCCCTGCTGCTCTATACCTTTTTCACAGGCCTGCCAATCAACCGGCTGATCTACACACTGTTTTATTCAACGGGCGGCGTAATCGGAACGCCTGCACAGGTTTGCGCCAAATTTATCGTCGTATTTATCGTCTTCGGCGCCTTTCTGGAGCGGACGGGAATCTCGGCCTTCTTCATTGATCTGGCCAACAAGATCGCCGGCTGGGCAGCCGGCGGCCCGGCTAAAGTTGCCGTCATATCTTCCGCGCTCTGCGGCATGGTATCCGGCTCCTCCGTAGGCAATACGGTCACGACCGGTTCCGTGACAATCCCGATGATGAAAAAGACAGGTTACAAACCGGAATTTGCGGGAGCTGTCGAAGCGGCCGCTTCCACCGGCGGGCAGATCATGCCTCCGATCATGGGCGCCGCCGCCTTCCTGATGTCGGAATATATGGGCGTTCCATATGCGACTGTGGCTCTGAAAGCCATTCTGCCGGCTGTCCTGTATTTCACCGGAATCTTTATCGCCGTCCATCTGGAGGCTAAAAAGCTGAATCTCAGAGGCATCTCCCGCAAAGAACTTACGCCGTGGAAGCAGCTGCTGATGCGTATGTATCTCCTGATTCCGCTGATTATTCTCGTCTGGCTGGTCAGCACCAATAAAAGAACCATGGCATTTGCGGCGGCAATTTCTATAATCGCTGCCATCGTCGTAGGTCTGCCCGGTATTTTCAAAAAAGAATACGATGCCGTATCAGAAGCCGGCAAAGGCGGGTCCTTTATCGGAAATGCTTTTCTGGAAACCGGACGTACGATCTTCGCGTCCCTTGAGGCAGGCGGCCGCGGAACGGTTACAGTAGCGGTTGCATGTGCCGTTGCAGGCTGTATTGCGGGCTGCATAACGGCTACCGGTCTGGCCTCCAAGCTGATTACCGGCATTGTTGCCGTCAGCCAGAACAGCACATTTATCGCCCTGTTCCTGACCATGCTCTGCTGTATCGTCCTCGGTATGGGTGTTCCGACGACAGCCAATTACTGCATCATGGCGGCGACCTGCGCGCCGATCCTGATCCGGATGGGCCTTCCGGCCGTGAGCGCACATTTCTTTGTCTTTTATTTCGGCATTGTGGCAGATATCACCCCGCCGGTTGCCCTGGCAGCCTATGCCGGATCCGCAATTGCAAAATCCAATCCGATGAAAACGGGCGTCAACGCCACCAAACTGGCAATTGCCGCTTTCATCGTACCGTATATTTTTGCCTACAACCCGGCTCTTCTCTTTGAAAACCTGACCGGCTGGTGGCAGGTTCTGCAGATTGCGGCTACCTCCGTTATCGGTATTTTCGGCGTGGCAGCCTGTCTGAATGGATATTTGTTTAAGCAGATTCCCATTATCCTGCGTCTGGTGATTCTGGTAGGCGGCCTGATGCTGCTGTACCCGTCCACCCTGACAGATCTCATCGGAATCGCAGTCGTGGCTGCTGTCGTACTGATCCAGTTCCTTACTTCCCGCGGGGCAAAGCCGGCGGAAGGACTGAATTAAAACCTGTTTTGAACACACCGATGGAACAAAAGGAGACGATTCAGAAATGAAAACTATCACGATAAACAGAGAATACGGCGCAGGCGGGCATACGATCGGGCGCGCCGTGGCGGAAGAGCTCGGCGTGCCGCTGTATGACCGGGAAATCATAACGGCAACTGCCGCTGAGATGCATCTGGATGTATCGCAGATCGAGAAATCAGAGGAAGAGATCTCACGGACAGAGAACTTTATGCGGCATATCACGCCTATTTCCTATGAATTCAAGGATTATCTCTATGAAGCGCAGCAGAAGGTGATTCTGGACCTCGCGGCAAAAGGGCCCTGCGTGATCATCGGGAGATGCGCGGAAATCATCCTGCAGGAAGCCGGCGCAGATGCACTGCATGTATTTCTCTATGCAGACCAGGCACACCGCGCCGCCTGGGTCAGCAGGCATCTGCACACGGACGACATGTCAGAAGTCAAAAAATATATGAAAAAGCAGGACAGGGCCAGAAAGGCTTATTATGAAGTCTATACGGATCACCACTTCGGCGACAGACATAATTACAATCTGATGCTGGACAGCGGCAAGCTCGGCTATGATACCTGCGAAAAACTGATTCTGGCCCTGGCCCGGGC
>CADBNA010000392.1 GCA_902795835.1 uncultured Lachnospiraceae bacterium
CTTCAGGTCGATGAACGGAAGCAGCAGCTCGTCCTTGATGATCTGCCAGAGCACGCGGGTCATCTCATCTCCGTCCATCTCTACCAGAGGCGTTGTCATTTGTATCTTCTGCATGGGAAATGTCCTCCTCTATTTCCGTCTCAACTGTACGCCGCAGCATTCAAGTCCCATCTGCAGGGCTCAGCTGTTCTCCACAGCGTTCAGTCCCATCTGCAGGGCTTTTTCCACGGCCTGCCGGCGCACTTCATTGCGGCTGCCGGCAAAATGGTACTCTTTCACGGTTACGTTTTTCCCGCATGCGCATGCCAGAAAAACAAGGCCCGCGGGGAACTCTGCAGTTCCTCCCGGACCGGCTATGCCTGTGGAGGCCAGTGCTATGTCAGCCTCTGCACGTTCCCTGGCACCGATGGCCATTTCAGCCGCTGTATGCGCGCTGACGGCCGTATAATTGCGCAGTGTCTCCTCCCGCACGCCCAGAAGCCCGGCTTTTGCCTCATCACAATAGGTGACAAAAGCCATCCGCAGCACGTCAGATGCGCCGGGGATGTCCACCAGGGCAGAAGATATCCCGCCGCCTGTGCAGGACTCCGCAGTTGTGATTGTCATCTTCCTTTTCTGCAACAGTTCCACAAGCCTGCCTGCCGGTGATCTTTCCATTTTTCCGTCCTTCCTTGTCTGACGTCTTTTGCTTTTTGCCGGAGAGCACCTGTCTTTTTTTCTTTTTACTGGATGGCACCAGCCTGTTTTATTTCTTGCTGGAGAGCACCTGTCTGTTTTTTATAATGTAATCAGCCAGCGATACAACAGTCAGTACGGTTGCGGCGGCAATCAGCACAAGCTCCAGCGGACGCAGGGCATCGATATTCAGAAGGATGACAACAATCATAACCATCTGGCAGATCGTCTTTATCTTGCCCCACCAGCTGGCGGCGATGACAATGCCGTTGTCGGCGGCAACCAGCCGGAATCCGCTGATAATGAATTCCCTCGCAATAATGATAATGACAATCCAGGCCGGCAGCTCATCGGAACCGACCAGGCAGATCATGGCCGAACAGACAAGCAGCTTGTCGGCCAGAGGATCCATAAACTTTCCGAAATCCGTAACCAGATCGTATTTCCTGGCGATATAACCGTCTGCCGTATCTGTCAGGCTGGCCGCAATGAAGATGACCAGCGCGATGATCCGGGCTGACGGAAAGGTCAGATACATAAACAATACGAAAAACGGAATCATAGCCATGCGTACGCATGTCAGTTTGTTGGGAAGATTCATGGTATTCTTGCCTCCTTATCAGGGCAGATAATCTCCGATCAGATCATATTCCATGGCTCCTGTCACCTGCGCATTCACAAAATCGCCGGTATGCAGGGGTTCCTCACTGTGCACAAAAAACAGGCCGTCGACATCCGGCGCGTCTGCGCGCGTGCGGCCGACATATACATCCGGCTCGTCAATTTCGCCTTCGATCAGCACTTCCTGCACCGTTCCGGTCAGGGCTTGTCCCCGGTCGGCGCTGATCTCCTGCTGCAGGGCAAGCAGAGCTTCCTGCCGGTTTTTTTTGACCTCTTCATCGACCTGTCCGGACATGCGTGCGGCAGGCGTGCCTTCTTCCCGGGAATAAGTAAAGACGCCCAGTCTGTCAAATTCCATTTCATCAACAAACCGCATCAGTTCCTCATGATCCTCGTCGGTTTCACCGGGAAAACCGGAAATCAGAGTAGTGCGAAGCGTGATACCGGGTATCTCTCTCCGCAGTTCACCGATAATCCGGCGCAGGTCGTCCTGCGTCGTCCGCCGGTTCATGCGTTTCAGTACTGCGTCAGAAGCGTGCTGAATCGGAATATCCAGATAATGACAGATCTTTGGCTGCTCCTTTATCGTCCGGATGAGGGCCGGATAGATTTCCTCCGGATAGCAGTACAGGACGCGGATCCAGCGGAAACCGCCTATGCCGCACAGTTTTTCCAGCAGGATGTGCAGCGATTTTTCCCCGTACAGGTCCAGTCCGTATCGGGTCGTTTCCTGCGCCACCAGTATAAGCTCCTGTACACCGTCAGCGGCCAGCGACTCTGCTTCCCGCAGCAGGTCTTCCATCGGCACGCTCCGGTAAGCGCCCCGGATTCCGGGAATCACACAGTAGGTGCAGTGCTTGTCGCATCCCTCTGCAATCTTCAGATAAGCATACTGCCCGCCCGTTGTCAGGATGCGGGGCGTCTGCACGCCCGGAAGGCCTGTGAGCGGATCAAGGATCATGGTCCGTTCGCCCGCGCCTGCCATGCGGAGCGCCTCCCGGATCCTGTGCCAGCTGTTGGTGCCGACAATGACATCAACCTCGGGGATCTCGTCCAGAACCTCCTGGCGGTATCTCTCGGCCATGCATCCGGTCACAATCAGTGCCCGGCAGCTTCCTTCCCGGCGGTAATATGCCATCTCCAGGATGGTCTGTATGCTCTCTTCCTTCGCGGAATCGATAAAACAGCAGGTATTGATGATGATGGCCTCAGCTTCCGCCTCGTCATCGACAATTTCATAATCCAGGCCGGACAGCGCTCCGAGCATGTGCTCCGAATCCACGCGGTTTTTGTCGCAGCCCAGCGAAATAAAGAGAATTTTCATATAATCAGTCCATTGTATCCGGATAATCAGTCCTCTGCTTCCGGTACTTCTTCAGGTTCTGCACCATCCGGGATTTCTTCATCCACAGCGGCCTTCTCATCTTTTCTGAGAATGTGTACTTTGCCGGCATACAGCTCGTCTACCGCGACGGAGAGAGATTTCCTCTCTTTGTCATTGCGGTCCCTGTCGGGGATCAGCGGCTCGGCGCCGGCAATCAGCTGTCTTGCCCGTCTGGCGGTTGCCAGGACAATCGAATAGCGGCTGGTAACCAGGGGCGCTTCCTCGCGGTCACTGTGCTGCTCATCATTGATTTTGTCAATCATCTCGACATAAGACGGATGTATCATTATGAATTCCTCCTGTGCACTGTTTTTTTCTGTAATATTTATAATATGTATTGGATTTCTGCTTTATATGGATCTTTTTAATTCTTCCCGTATCTGAGAGATAAAAGCCCTCTGCCATTCGGCCTTTCTGTGCTGGGCGCAGACCAGCTCGTGAAACTGTCTGACGCACTCATCCAGATCGTCGTTGACGAGGATATAGTCATATTCATCCATATGCTCCGATTCCTCGACAGCCCGCTCCAGCCTCGCCTGGATCTTTTCAGCGCTTTCTGTTCCCCGTAAGATCAGGCGCCTTTTCAATTCCTCAATGGAAGGCGGTGTGACAAATACGGTTATTACATCAGACCGCTTGTCCCAGACCTGCTTGGCTCCCTGGTATTCAATCTCCAGAATGACGTCCTTTCCATTCGCAAGAAGCTCTTCAACCGGCGCCTCCGGCGTTCCGTAGTAATTGCCGACATAGCAGGCATGCTCCAGAAAGGCGCCCTGGCTGATCATGTTTTCGAACTCTTCCACTGACTTGAAATAATAGTGTATGCCATCCTGCTCGCCTTCCCTTGGCATGCGGGTGGTAGCCGAAACAGATACGACATAGTGATCATACGTATCGATCAGTTCGCTGACGATGGTCCCTTTGCCGGAACCGGAAAACCCGGAAAGAATGATCAGAATCCCTCTTGACATAGGGCGGCCTCCTCTGTTTGTTATGTCTGTATGAGAACTGTTACGACGTCATATCTGTTTGGCGACTGCTGTGACGTCATATCTCTACGGGAACCGCTGTGACATCACGCCTGCGGCGCCTCGCTGCTCTCCTCTTCTTCCGGTGTCTGCATGGAAGCGGCACGGGGATCATTAAAACGGCGCAGAACCGTTTCCGGCTGCAGAGCCGACAGCAGGATGCGTCCGTCCTCCAGGACAAGCACTGATTTTGTCCTTCGGCCCTGTGTGGCGTCAATCAGCGTACCCGTGTCGCGGGCATTGCTGATCATCCGCTTGACAGGGGCCGCAAGCGGACTGACGACTGCCAGCAGCTTGTCTGAATTTACAGAATTTCCAAAGCCGATATTGATCAGCATAGAGCACCTCACTCAATATTCTGGATCTGCTCGCGGATCTTCTCAATCTCTGTCTTCAGTTCAACCGCAATCTCGGAAGTCTCCCTGTCATTTGATTTTGACAGGATTGTATTGGCCTCTCTGTTCATCTCCTGGGCCAGGAAATCCAGCTTGCGGCCGATTCCGTCGCCCCGGCAGAGAGCCTCTCTCATGCTGCGGATGTGTCCCTGAAGCCGCACCGTCTCTTCATCGGTACAGATTTTGTCGGCGAAAAGGATCACCTCGGCTGCGATGCGGCTCTCGTCCAGCTGGGCGTCATCCAGCAGTTCTTTTGTCTTCTCGCGGAGCCGCTGTTTGTATTCCTCAAGGATGGCCGGGGCGCGCTCCGTGACCAGGTCCACATTGGCTGCCAGATGGTCCAGTTTCTCCGTCACATCCCTCTGCAGATGCAGTCCTTCCGAATGGCGGGCATCCCGGAAATTCTTTCCGGCTTCCCGGAGCGTTTTTTCCAGATCCTGCCAGAGAGCCTCTTCATCAATGGGCTGCTCCTCCATGGTCAGTACTTCCGGCAGCGTCATGAGACGGGATACCGGCAGGTCATTGGGGAGAGAAAAGGTCTCACTGATCTGCTTTGCATAGGACACGTACTGTGCGGCCAGATCCTCATTGTATTTCAGCGTGACATGAGACTGAGAGAAATCCTCATATGAAATGTACACATCCAGCTTGCCGCGCAGCGCGTAATCGCGCAGCACATTCCGGATAGCGGAATCAAACAGATTGAATTTTCGCGGTGAGCGGATATTGAACTCAAGATACCGGTGATTGACAGACTTGAGCTCGACTGTGATCTTGCGGTCCGGATTCTGAAGTTCGGCCCTGCCGAAGCCCGTCATACTGTTTATCATAGCCTGCCTCCGTTTCCAATATTTATTCGGACATATTATAAAGCAGCGTCCATACAACGTCAAACATTTTTGCAATCTGAACAGGCTTGTATTATAATGAATAAACGTAACTGTTCAGCTGTGCCGGGTATCGCAAGAGGATAGTTGTATGGCATTTGACGGAATAGCGGTTGCCTGCCTGCGGCAGGAACTGGAGTGCGCCCTGCAGGGCGGATACATATCGAAAATCATTCAGCCGGAAAGCGATGAGATTCTGCTCACCGTCAAAAACAACGGATCGCAGATTCGTCTCCTGCTGTCCGCGAGCGCGTCGCTGCCCCTTGCCTATCTGACAGATGTCAACAGGCAGGCACCTATGCAGGCGCCCAACTTCTGCATGCTGCTGCGCAAGCACATCGGCGGCGGCCGGATTATTTCCGTCAGCCAGCCTGGACTGGAGCGCGTCCTGAATCTGGCCATCGAGCACCGGGATGAGCTCGGCGATCTGCAGACCGTCCATCTCATTCTGGAACTGATGGGCAAGCACAGCAACCTGATCCTGACAGACGACAGTGAACAGATCATCGATGCCATCAAGCACGTATCGTTTCATGTCAGCTCCGTGCGGGAAGTTCTTCCCGGCCGCAGCTATTTTATACCGGAAACCAGGAACAAACAGGATCCTCTGTCCGCTTCCCGGGAAACCTTTCTGTCTGAAGTGTGTACAAAGCCTGTACCCGCAGCGCGCGCAGTGGCATCCTCTTTCATTGGCTTCTCCACCATCATAGCGGAAGAACTCTGCTTCCGCGCAGGCATAGACGGTGGTAAATCCGCCGGCTCACTTGACGCCGAAGAACAGGACCGCCTGTACCGGGCATTTGAACAGCTATGCACAGACATCCGGGAAGGGCGCTTTGCCCCGGCGATCTACTATAAAGGAAAAGAACCGGCAGACTTCTCAGCCGTTCCGCTGACGATATACGGAGGGACTGCATCCGCAGATCATACAGACTGCAGTCGCGCAGATTCAAAAAAAGATCCCTGCGCAGATGCAGACAATATTTCCTCCTCATCCGGTCAGAAGACCGGCAGGGACAAAAACAATGACACACGCAGCATCTCAGCCGTCATACGCCGGTACTACAGCGAAAAAGAACGCGTCACCCGTATCCGTCAGAAATCATCGGATCTCAGGCGTGTCGTGACATCTTCCCTGGAGCGCTGCTCCCGCACTCTCTCACTGCAGGAAAAGCAGCTGAAGGATACGGAAAAAAGAGATAAATACAGGATATACGGTGAACTGCTGAACACCTACGGCTACAGCCTGGAGCCGGGGGCCGACAAAATGGAGGCTGTCAACTACTACAATAACGAGCCGGTCACGGTTCCTCTCGACCCGCAGCTGTCAGCAGCAGAAAACGCGAAAAAATACTTTGACCGCTATGGCAAGCTGAAACGCACGGCAGAGGCACTGCAGGACCGGATCGAAGAAAGCCGGCAGGACGTACTGCAGCTCCGCAGCATCGCAGAAGCCCTGGAAATTGCCCGGAATGAAGAGGATCTCTCCCAGATCCGGCAGGAGCTCTCCGACTACGGCTACATCCACAGCAGACCGGCGGCGGGAAAAAAGAAAAAGCAGCCCGCCTCCAGACCACTGCACTATATCTCGTCCGACGGCTTCGATATTTACGTAGGAAAAAACAACTACCAGAACGACGAAGTGTCCTTCCGCATAGCTTCCGGAAACGACTGGTGGTTCCACGCCAACGATATCCCCGGCTCCCACGTGATCGTCCGCGGCGGCTCCGAGCTGCCCGACCGCACGTTCAACGAAGCCGGCCGGCTTGCGGCATACTATTCCAGCGCCCGCACGGCGCCAAAGGTAGAGATCGACTATACCCTTCGGAAAAACCTGCGCCGCCCAACCGGCGGCCGGCCGGGGTTTGTGGTGTATTATACGAACTACTCCATGATGGCCGAGCCGGATATCAGCGGGATACGGGAGGCGGAGGTTTGAGGTTATATTTAAGACGTACGCCGGGCGAAGGCAGGGGAACTCCTCTATGTCCGCTGCTCCGCCGGCCTGAGCCTGCTCGACTAAGGTGCCCGGGTGTAACCGACCCGGCCACCCAAGTCTCGACCGGTCTCGGACTCGTACTCGCCGGATGCGTCCGCCGAGGGTTCCCATGCCTTCGCCCGGCTGTGAATATAATGATCATAGAGCCAGGAGTAACTCTCGGAAATAGGCAGGAAACAATAGATAATATTTGTATTTCTTGAATATTTCACGGTTCAGCCGGCAGGGACAGCGATGCCGGCAGCCCGAATTTCGGAGGGTACACAGCAGTTCTTAGCTTACCGCAGTTTCCCGACAGTGAACGGCGGCTCACAGCAAAAAAGGCGGCCATTTACAATAAATATGAAGTGAGAACGCCTTCAGTCCCTTCCGGAGAGAAAGGGAACTGCGGGAAGCTTAGAACTCCTTGTGCCCGGAGAACCTGAGGGCTCGTCGGTATCGCTGTCACTGCCGGCGTACATTCAAAATTATTGTGTATGTTCTCAAATAAAGACGTATGTTCCTAATCATAGGCGCACGTTCTGAACAGATCTAAAAACAGGAAGGTACAACATCCATGCCACGAAAAAAAGCACCCAAACCCGCGGCCGCATCCGCAGATGCCGTGCGCCGCGATATGACGCGGTACACCGCAGACTCAGAGCTGGGTCTCACCTCCGAGCAGGTGGAAGAATACCGGAGCCACGGATGGGACAACCGCCCGGTCGATCCCCCCTCCAAATCAAAAGGCGAGATCATCTTCTCAAACCTCGTCACCTACTTCAACTTCATCTTTCTTGTGATCGCCGGACTGCTGATTTTCGTCGGTTCATACCGGGACCTCACCTTCCTCCCGATCATTATCGCAAACGCCCTGATCGGCATCATCCAGGAGCTGCGCGCAAAAAAGACCCTGGATGAACTCACGGTCCTGAATGCTCCGAAAGCGCATGTAATACGGGACGGAAAAGAAAAGACCATTCCCGCCGAGCAGCTGGTTCTTGACGATGTGGTCATTTTCGCAGCCGGCAACCAGATTCCCGCCGATGCCGTGGTCCTGGACGGATCAGTCTCCGTCAATGAATCCCTGCTGACCGGTGAGGCGGATGAAATACGCAAAAACGAGGGAGATCATCTTCTCTCCGGAAGTTTTATCGTCTCTGGATCCTGCCGGGCCCGTCTGGAGAAAGTTGGCCGCGATTCCTACGTAAACCGTCTGACCACGCAGGCAAAACAGGCCAGAAAAGGCGAGCAGTCTGAAATGATCCGCTCGCTGAATCATATTGTCATTTTTGCAGGCATCTGCATC
>CADBNA010000393.1 GCA_902795835.1 uncultured Lachnospiraceae bacterium
ATGGGTCCGGATTCCACAAAAGAACTGCGGAACCGTCCGCTGATTGACAAATGGACCTTCTCGACAAACGGGGTGGCAATCCAGGGACGGTACGGCATCCCCTGTGTCGGCTTCGGACCGGGGGCAGAGAGCCAGGCCCACGCGCCGAATGAGATCACCTGGAAGGATGATCTGGTGCGATGCGCGGCTGTCTATGTCGCGGCGGTCAATCTGTACAATGCGGATAACAGGACAGAAGATGTTTCCCAGTTCCGCGCCGGAAAGACAGATAATGATATCAGGTGAATACAGAATACTGTTTTTGCCGGGCGGGCCGTTCAATAACGGATTCAGCGGGCGGATCATACGAAGATAGCAGAGTGAATAACAGGAGGAGACCAGCCGTGGACCAGAAATTACAGAGTTATATTGACAAGCTGAACAAGCTGAATTTTAAAGACATGTATGAGGGGGATTTTTTTCTGACCTGGGAAAAGACAGATGACGAGATCGAGGCTGTTTTCACAGTGGCGGATGCCCTTCGCCATATGAGAGAAAACAATATTTCCACAAAGATCTTTGAATCGGGTCTGGGCATTTCCCTGTTCAGGGACAATTCCACCCGCACCCGCTTTTCTTTTTCCTCGGCCTGCAATCTGCTCGGACTGGAGGTACAGGACCTGGATGAGGGCAAGAGCCAGATCGCACACGGGGAAACCGTCAGGGAGACTGCCAACATGATTTCCTTCATGGCGGATGTCATCGGCATCCGGGATGACATGTACATCGGCAAGGGCAATGCCTACATGCACCAGGTGGCGGATGCGGTCACGCAGGGGCACAGGGACGGCGTCCTGGAGCAGAAGCCGACGCTGGTCAACCTGCAGTGCGATATCGACCATCCGACGCAGTGCATGGCGGACATGCTGCATATCATCCATACCTTCGGCGGCGCTGAGAACCTGAAGGGGAAGAAGATTGCCATGACCTGGGCCTATTCCCCGAGCTACGGGAAACCCCTTTCCGTTCCCCAGGGAGTGATCGGACTGATGACCCGTTTCGGCATGGATGTCGTGCTGGCCCATCCGGAAGGCTATGAGGTCATGCCGGAGGTGGAAGAGGTGGCCGCAAAGAATGCGCAGGCTTCAGGCGGCAGTTTTTCCAGGGCCGGCAGCATGGAGGAAGCCTTCCGGGACGCGGATATCGTATATCCCAAAAGCTGGGCGCCTTTTGCCGCCATGGAGAAACGGACGGATCTGTATGCGGCGGGCGACACTGCGGGTATCGCAGCCCTGGAAAAGGAGCTGCTCGCCCAGAATGCGGAACACAAAGACTGGTGCTGCACGGAAGAAATGATGGCAGCCACAAAGGACGGCAAAGCGCTGTATCTGCACTGCCTGCCCGCTGATATCAGCGGCGTTTCCTGCGAGAACGGGGAGGTGGCGGCCTCTGTGTTTGACCGCTACCGCAATCCGCTGTATAAGCAGGCCAGCTACAAGCCGTATATCATTGCGGCGATGATCCTGCTGGCCAAACAGAAGGATCCGGCCGCCACGCTGCAGGCGCTGGCCGAGAGAGGGACCGCCAGACACATGCGATAAGAACTGTCAGACGGTACGGATTCCAGGGACAGCGGTACAGACTCCCGGGACGGCGGTACGGATGCCGGGGACAGCGGTACGGACTCACAGGACGGCGGTACGGATGCCGGGGACAGCGGTACAGACTCCAGGGACGGCGGTACAGATGCCGGGGACGGCTGTACGGACTTATGGGACGGCGGTATGGATGCCGGGGACGGCGGTACAGACTCCAGGGACGGCGGTACAGATGCCAGGAACGACGGTACGGATGCCGGGGACAGCAGAGCTGACGCGCAGCCCGGCGCAAGCCCGGCAAAGCCGGATTTGGAAGGAGAAAAACCATGGGAAAAAGATTTGTCCTGGCCCTCGGCGGAAATGCCCTGGGAAACAATCTGCCGGAACAGATGCTGGCAGTCAAAAAGACTGCGGCAGCCATCGCAGACCTGATCGAGGAAGGAAACGAAATTGTCATCGTGCACGGGAACGGACCGCAGGTCGGCATGATCCAGAATGCCATGACAGAGCTGACCCGTTCCGATCCGGAGAAGTATATTCCCTGCCCGCTGTCAGTCTGTGTGGCCATGAGTCAGGGATATATCGGATACGACCTGCAGAACGCCCTCCGCGAGGAGCTGCTGGACCGCGGGATCAATATCGGCTGCTCGACGATCCTGACGCAGGTGGAAGTGGACCCGGGGGATCCGGCTTTTGAACACCCTTCCAAGCCTATCGGTGCCTTTATGACAAAAGAAGAGGCCGATCATCTGGTGAGGGAACGTGATTACCAGATCGTGGAAGATGCCGGCCGCGGGTACAGGAGGGTCGTCGCCTCGCCGAAGCCGCAGTCAATCATAGAGATCGACACGATCCGCGCCCTGGTGGAATCAGACCATGTTGTCGTGGCCTGCGGAGGCGGCGGCATTCCGGTATTCAGGACGCAGGGACATCACCTCAAAGGGGCTGCGGCGGTCATCGACAAAGACTTTGCCGCCGAAAAGCTGGCGGAACAGCTGGACGCGGACTGTCTCATCATCCTGACTGCCGTGGAAAAGGTGGCGATCCGGTTCGGGCAGCCCGATGAAGAAGGACTGTCAGAGCTGACGCCGGAGACGGCGCAGAAGTACATGGATGCCGGGGAGTTTGCACCGGGATCGATGCTCCCGAAAGTACAGGCTGCCCTGCAGTTCGTGCAGTC
>CADBNA010000394.1 GCA_902795835.1 uncultured Lachnospiraceae bacterium
GACAGCCGGATATCCCTGCCCCCACACCTTCTTCACATTGTCCAGCCGTGATGACATCCCAGTCAGCAGCGCGTCCGCCAGCGTGATCGCCGTCATGGCTTCGACGACGACGACTGCCCGGGGTACGATCACTGGATCATGGCGGCCGCGGATCTCCATGGTGACCGCATGACCGTCTCTGTCGATGGTCTGCTGCGGCCGGGCGATGGATGGCGTCGGCTTGACAGCGGCGCGGATGATGATATCTGATCCGTCACTGATGCCTCCCAGGATGCCGCCGGCGTGATTGGAACTTTTGCCGCCTCCCGGGAGAAAAGGATCGTTGTTTTCCGAGCCTTTTGCCGTTGCTGCGGCCAGGCCGTCGCCGATTTCCACAGCTTTGACCGCGCCGATGGACATGATGGCTTTAGCGAGTTCGGCGTCGAGCCTGCCGAATACAGGACTGCCGGCGCCGGCGGGCATGCCGCTGGCGATACATTCGATGATGCCGCCGGAGGAATCCTGCTCTTGTATGCAGGCATCCAGCCACTGCTCTGCGCGGGTCGCGGCTTCTGCGTCGGGCATGCACAGGCTGTTGCGTGTGATCTCTTCGTGATCTATGCGGCTGACCGAGACCGGTCCGATGGAGCGGGTATAGGCGGTCAGTGTAATGCCGAGTTCACGCAGGAGAAGGGCGGCAACGGCACCGGCGGCTGTCCGGGCGGCGGTTTCACGGCCTGATGAGCGGCCGCCTCCGCGGTAGTCGCGGAACCCGTACTTCTGATCATAACCATAATCGGCATGCCCCGGCCGGTATTGCCCGGCCAGGCTACTGTAGTCGCCGGAGCGCTGATTGCTGCTGCGGATCATGAGGGAGACGGGCGTACCGGTCGTGCGGCCTTCGAAGACGCCGGACAGGATTTCTACGCGGTCGGCTTCCGCTCTTGCGGTGGCGTAGCGGCTCTGACCGGGTCTGCGGCGGTCCAGCCAGGGCTGGATCAGTTCCTCCGAGAGAGAAAGGCCTGCAGGGCAGCCATCGATTACGGCCCCGATTGCCGGTCCGTGAGATTCTCCCCAGGTAGTTACACGAAATATCCTTCCGATAGATGAGTCTGACATGATGGTACTCCTTTCCTTCAGGCAGCAGTTCAGCCCGGTACTGTCAGATGAACCTTAACACAGAACGATATTCCGCGCAATCACCTGATGACATTGACAAAAGAAAGGCGGACTGCGTATAATGAACGAAAACTCCGGGCCCGCCTGAAATCCGGAGAAGGACTTCGGGACACTTCAGCAGAAGAGGGAAATAGAACCTATGAATTTTTTGCAGAAAATGGAAAGAAAATTCGGAAAGTATGCCATTCATCATCTGACAATGTACATTATCATGACATACGTGGCCGGTTATATTTTGTCTATGATGCAGAGCGTGGGCGGCGGCAGTTACGGGAGCATTACCGGCCTGCTGATGCTCAGCCCTTCGCTGATCCTGAGAGGGCAGATCTGGCGGCTGGTGTCCTGGCTGCTGATTCCGCCGTCTTCGCTGGGGATTTTTACCATCATCATGCTGTTCTGCTATTATCAGCTCGGCACCCTTCTGGAGAGGACCTGGGGAGACTTCCTTTATAATGTGTATATCTTTTTCGGCCTGATCATGACAGTGGTCGGCGCCTTTCTTCTCTATTTTATTACGGGAAGGGATTATGGGCCGATGTTTACGACGTATTATGTGAGTCTGTCTATTTTCCTGGGATTTGCCATGACATTTCCGGATCAGCAGCTTCTGTTCATGTTCATTTTCCCGATCAAGATTAAATACCTTGCTCTTATAGACCTTATATACCTGGCCTATGAGGTGATCACGTATTTCCGGTACGGGGCCGCGTATGGCCTTCCTGTCCTTGTCATGATTATCTGTTCGCTGGCCAGCACGATCCTGTTTTTCTTTATGACGCGCCGTTACAGCCGCTTCAATCCAAAGGAACGGAAGCGGCAGAGAGATTTCCGCAGGGCAATGAACGGAGGAGGCCCATTCGGAACGCAGGGCAGGACTGGTTCAGGCCAGGCACAGTACCGGACATCCGGGGAAAAGATTGACCGCCATACGTTCGGAGGCGGACAGAAAATCGCGGTTCACCGCTGTGCCGTCTGCGGACGGACGGAACTGGACAGCCCGGATCTTGAGTTCCGGTTCTGTTCCAAATGCAACGGAAATTATGAGTACTGCCAGGATCATCTGTATACACACATGCATGTGCAGTGATGATCCGCTGCTCCATCCGTATATAAGAAACAGACGGGCAATACAGGCCGGTATCTGATAACAGTAACATCTGGCAGAAAGGAACCATTCATGAAAGAGCCGTTTGTCACAAAAGAAAAACTGGAAGAGATCACACAGGATATCCCGACGCCTTTTCATCTCTATGATGAAAAAGGTATCCGCGAGAATGCCCGCGCCGTAAAGGAAGCTTTTGCGTGGAACCCCGGCTTTCGGGAATATTTTGCCGTGAAGGCTACGCCGAATCCCACGCTGATCCGCATACTGGGGGAATACGGCTGCGGCTGTGACTGCTCTTCCATGACGGAACTGATGCTGGCGGAGGCCATGGGCTTTACCGGAGATGAGGTTATGTTCTCTTCGAATGACACGCCGCCGGAGGAGTACAGAAAAGCGGCTGACATGAACGCCATCATCAATCTGGATGATTTTTCCAATATCGAAGAAGTGGAGGAGGAACTCGGAGGCTTTCCGAAGAAAATGTGCTGCCGTTTTAATCCCGGCGGCCTGTTTGCCCTGTCCAACGGGATCATGGACAATCCGGGAGATTCCAAATACGGGATGACGCCGGACCAGCTTTTTGAAGCATTCCGCATTCTGAAGGCAAAGGGCGTCGAGGAGTTCGGCATCCACGCGTTTCTGGCGAGCAACACCGTGACAAATGAATACTATCCGAAGCTGGCGGAAATTCTGTTCCGCCTGGCGGTCAATCTGCAGAACGTGACCGGGGCGCGGATCACATTTATCAACCTGTCCGGCGGTGTAGGCATTCCCTACCAGCCATGGGAGACGCCCAATGATATCCGTGTGATCGGTGAAGGCGTGCGGAAGGTCTATGAGAACATTCTGACAGCGGCAGGCATGGGAGATGTGGCGATTTACACGGAGATGGGCCGTTTCATGATGGGGCCGTACGGGGCTCTCGTGACCCGCGCGGTGCACAAGAAGCACATCTATAAGGAATACATCGGCGTGGATGCCTGTGCCGTGAACCTGATGCGTCCGGCCATGTACGGGGCATATCATCATATTACAGTGATGGGGAAGGAAAACGCCCCCTGCGACCAGAAATATGATATTGTCGGGTCCCTCTGCGAAAACAATGATAAATTTGCAATTGACCGGATGATGCCCGAGATCGAGACCGGGGATCTGCTGTTTATCCACGACACCGGCGCCCACGGATCGGCTATGGGCTACAACTACAACGGCAAGCTATGGTCGGCGGAAGTGCTGCTGAAGGAAGACGGAAGCTGGGAGATGATCCGGCGGCCGCAGACAGCAAAGGATTATTTTGCAACTCTGGACTTCACGCCGGAGTATAAAAAGATGTTTAAGTGAAAAAGGCGGCACCTTGATTTTCCGAAACCGCTGTGATACACTCTACAGGTGCGGACAGGCAGGAAACTCCCGGCAACAGGGTTCCCTTCGCACTGCTGCAGGCCGGCGTGTCGGAATTGGCAGACGAGGCAGACTCAAAATCTGTTGGCGGCAACGTCGTGTGGGTTCAAGTCCCACCGCC
>CADBNA010000395.1 GCA_902795835.1 uncultured Lachnospiraceae bacterium
CTGGTGATCGGGCCGTGCTCCGCAGATCATGAGGATGCTGTACTGGATTATACCTACAGGCTGGCCGGCCTCTATGAAAAGGTCAGGGAACGTCTTATACTGGTTCCCCGCGTCTATACAAACAAGCCGCGAACGCTCGGACGGGGATATAAGGGGATGCTCCACCAGCCGGATCCGGAAAAGGCAGAGGACATGCTGGCCGGCATTATTGCAATCCGCGAGCTGCACACGCGTGTCGTGCGGGAAACGGGATTTACCTGCGCGGAGGAAATGCTGTATCCGGAGAATCACCGCTATCTGTCAGATCTTCTGGGGTATGTGGCTGTGGGGGCCAGATCTGTGGAGGATCAGCAGCACCGGCTTGTTGCGAGCGGGATCGGCATCCCTGCGGGAATGAAAAATCCCACGGGCGGAGATATCTCCGTGATGATGAATTCTATTGTTGCCGCGCAGAGCCCGCAGCGCTTTTTGTACAGAGGATGGGAAGTGAGCACGGCAGGCAACCCGCTGGCTCACGCTATTCTTCGGGGCTATGTGGATAAGTTTGGAAGAAATATGCCGAATTACCATTATGAGGATCTACGCCATCTGATGACGGAATATGAGCAGCGGGAAGTCGCCAATCCGGCTGTCCTGATCGATACGAATCACTCCAATTCCGACAAGAATTTCAACGAACAGATCCGCATTGCCAAGGACGTTATGCACAGCCGGCACGTGTCGCCGGATATCCGCCGGCTGGTTAAGGGCCTCATGATCGAGAGCTATCTGGAGGACGGATGTCAGAAGATCGGCGGCGGCGTTTACGGAAAATCCATCACGGATCCGTGTCTGGGCTGGGAGAAGACGGAGCGTCTGGTTCTGGAACTGGCAGAACTGGTCTAACTTTCTGCTTTTATTTTGCAGAATGTTGTGATAGAATAACTGTGTATATCTGTGCATACCGTTTTGTGGGGAGACTGACGGTATGCGGAATCGGACTTACGGAGGGAGAATCGGTTAATAAAGGGGAGTGAACTTATATGAGATGTCCATATTGCGGCGAACAGAACTCGAATAAGGCCGTGCGCTGTTCCCTGTGCGGACGGAGACTGGACAAGGCCAGGGAGCAGAAAAGGGAGAGGCGGATTCTCCTGTACGGGGTGATTCTGATCCTGATGATTCTGGCGGCGGGAATCAGCGCAATGTATGCTGTTTCACAGTCGCTGAACAGTACGGAAGAAGATACAACCGAATCGAAAAAGGTGAGGATCGTTTCGACGCCGACTCCAACACCTACACCGACGCCGGAAGTGACGCCGGAGGAGACTCCGGCTGAGACGACCCCGGAAGCGACGCCGGAAACAACGCCGGCTGCTTCATCGGAACAGGCGCCGGAGGAGACTCCGGAAGCAACGCCGGAACCGGAGGAGAAGGAGCTTCAGATCAGGCTTCTGGACCAGGCAAAGACAGACGAGATTCTGGCAATGGGGTATGTAAAAGCCGGTCTCTCCAGCGCATCTGCCACATCCTCGCTGTACCAGCCCGGCATTGACAATTCACCGTATGTCCTGGTGGACGGCATGGACTATTCGAGCTGGCAGGACGGCGTCGACGGACCGGGCATAGGGGAAAGCATCACGCTTGGTTTTGACCGGGAGTACCGGGTGCGGTTTATCGTACTGCGGCTGGGAAACTGGTATTCCGACGGCTGGACGGACTATTATATCAGGAACAACCGTCCGAAGCAGATCATGTTCAGCCTCGGCGGCAGGGAATTCACGGTGGAGTTTCCTGATGAGATGAAGGAATACTGCATAGAGTTTTCCGAAGAGATCAACGCATCCGCATTGCAGATGACGATTGTGGATGTATATGCGGGTACAGAGTATGATGATACCTGTATCTGTGAGGTTGACACATACGGGTACTGACGACAGAAAGCTGCCGCCTATGGCCGCGCTCATGGAAAACAGAGCCGGCTGCAGGCGGCTTCTTTGCGGCTGCAGATATTTTTTGACGAACAGGCGGATATGGGTAAAGAAGCAAAAACAAATGCCATGCGGATGCTCGACAGGCAGAAGATCCCCTACGAAGCGATCACCTATGAGTGCGCGGAATTTTCGGACGGTGTTCATGCCGCTGAGATTGCGGGAACACCGGCTGACCGGACCTTCAAGACGCTGGTCACAGTCGGAAAGAGCGGACAGCATTATGTGTGTGTGATACCGATTGCCGCAGAGATCGACCTGAAGCGTGCAGCGGCAGAAGCGGGCGAAAAGACGCTTGAGATGATACATGTCAGGGAACTGACGCCCCTGACCGGATATGTGCGGGGCGGCTGCAGCCCGATCGGCATGAAAAAGTCCTTTCCGGTTCTGCTTGACGCATCGGCCGGGGAAGGGGAAAAGATATACATCAGCGGCGGTCGGCTGGGTCTGACGCTGTGCCTGAAAAGCACCGATCTGATTCGCGTAACCGGCGGGAGGGTCGGTTCCATCGTCAGGAAATGACCGCGCCTCCGGATGAACCTCTTTTCATAAGGAAAAAAATGTGCTAGGATAACAACGCTGCCAGAACAAAACCTGCGCGGCCTGTCTGCATAAAAGCAGAATGACTGTGCAATACATGGAAAGTGAGGCATTATGAAGTTCGCTAAGATAAGGGATATTGAGGGTTTTTTCGATGCAGTGGACAATTGTGCCGGCCAGGTGGTGCTGGTGACCGGTGAGGGGGACAGACTGAACCTGAAATCAAAACTCAGCCAGTATATGTCGCTTGGCAGTGTTTTTTCAGAAGGAGTAAAAGACGAAATACCGGAACTGGAGATTCTGGTTTCCGACCCGGAGGATATGGAAAGACTGATGCAGTTTGCCGGGACGGACCAGGATGGTTCGGAATGTGGAATGTAAATAAATAATGCGCGGGAGGTGCTGCAATCATGACAAAGATAGATATAGTGTCCGGCTTCCTGGGAGCCGGCAAAACAACACTGATCAAAAAACTGCTGGCAGATGCCCTGAAGGGACAGCAGGTTGTATTAATCGAGAATGAATTCGGGGAGATCGGCATCGACGGCGCCTTCCTGAAGGATGCGGGAATTGAGATCCGTGAGATGAATTCCGGCTGTATCTGCTGCTCACTGGTCGGCGATTTCGGGACGGCGCTCAAGGAGGTCATTGAGACCTGGCATCCGGACCGGGTTATCATCGAGCCTTCCGGTGTTGGCAAGCTGTCCGACGTAATTCATGCCGTGGAAAAAAATGTCTACGGGGCGGAGATGACACTAAACAGCGCCACAACGGTTGTAGATGTCACAAAGTGCAGGATTTACAGCAGGAATTTCGGCGAGTTTTTCAAAAACCAGGTTGAAGCTGCAGGCACGATCGTTCTCAGCCGTATGGATACACCGAAGGCTACACCCGAAAAGGTGGAAGAAGCCATGCAGATTCTCCGCGGCCTGAACCCGTCTGCGGTGATGATTACTACGCCGGTTGAAACCCTGAGCGGCCAGAAGCTGCTGGATACGATCGAAGGTTCTATCATTGACCTGAGCCGTGTGGAAGAGGAGCATGAGCACCATCACGATCATGAGCATCATCACGACCATGATCATGAAGAGCATGAGCACCACCATGACCACGAACCTGAAGAGCATGAGCATCACCATGACCATGATCATGAGGAGCATGAGCACCACCATGACCATGATCA
>CADBNA010000396.1 GCA_902795835.1 uncultured Lachnospiraceae bacterium
CTTTCTGTCCGAAGCTCCGCCGAGCCGTGGACCTCGATTTCCCGGATCGAGGCGATCTGAGATTCATAAATCAGATAGTCCCCAATGATAATGCCGTCTTCATCGACTCCGTATTCATGCATACAATAACTGGCAGGATAACAATCCGCGACTCCTGCCCGGGTTTCTCCGTATATGTCTTTTACACAGACGTGCTTGTCCTGGTATTTCGATAATTCCATTCATTCACTCCCTGTCTGAAACTGATCAGCATTGACTCTTTTGTTCATTTTACCCCCTAAGGCAGTCACCTGACAAGATATCCTGCCGCAGCATTCGTTCCTGAAAAGAAACAAGAATGAACCTTTTCGTCAGCAAAGTCCTCTTGATTATTCTGAAGAATCATAGTATAAAAGGGAAGAATGTAATAAACTCCCGATGAAGTATCCGGAATCACAGCCCGCGGCATCATGACCGTCCGGTCCCGTGAAACCAGATATGGAGGGAACTCTGGAGAATCCCGATGCGGTCCTCAGTCCGGCTCATTCCGCCGGCAGAGCTGCAAAACGGGTGCCGAAGGTGCAAGGTGCGGGACCGTTTCTCACACTGAATCTCTCAGGCAAATGGACAGAGCCGGCATACTTTTTTTATGTCTTTCCTGATCCGATTTTCCAGAGCCGTTGCATAACGGCTCTTTTGTTTTTCACAAACAGCCGTCCACTATTTTATTTTTAGGAGGAGATTATGGATTATTTACAGATTTCCAATCAGCCCATCATCTGGGCGCTCTGCGGCATTACGGTCGTCATTGCCGCTCTTCAGGCCATTCTTTTTATCCGCCTGGCCAGAAAGACTTCCGCTGAAGTCGCCCTGGATCCGGAGATCCCGCGCAAGGCTTTCCGTATCGGCCTGATTACCGCCATCGGTCCGGCTCTCGGCGTATTTATCGTCATGGTGGGCCTCATGGCAGCAATCGGCGGCCCGATGAGCTGGCTGCGTCTTTCCATCATTGGTGCCGCTGCCACTGAACTGGCTGCCGCTACCAACGGTGCTACTGCTGCCGGCGTCACTTTCGGCGGCGAAGGCTATACCCTGACCATCCTGGCGGTTTCCTGGTTTGCCATGGCTCTGAACGGTGCCGGCTGGCTGATCGTCACCGGTGTCTTCACCCCCAGCCTTGAAAAACTCAGAGATAAGCTTTCCGGCGGTGATATCCGCTGGCTCGGCGTCATGAGCGCCGCATGCTCCATCGGTATCTTCGGCTACCTCAACGCCAATTCCATGATCGCAAAGGGACCGAAGGTCAACGTCGGTGTCACCTGTGCCGTACTCGCCGGCGCCATCAGCATGATGCTTCTCGGCAAGCTGGTAGTTCCGAAGCATCCGCGCCTTGCGGAGTACTCCCTCGGTATTGCCATGATCATCGGCATCATCGCAGGTGTTATCTACGATTCTATCGCAGCAGTCTAATGATGGAGGTAATGATTCATGAATAACAAGTCTATGGAAAACTGGAAGAAATCCTGTATCCTCATCGGTTCCCCGACTAATCTGCTTGCAGCATTTACCGCTTTTATCCCGGTACTTTATCTCTGCATCAAATATAACTGCTGGCCGGATCTTTCCCTGATCCTTTCCGCCTGGCTCCTGACCGTCATCGCCTTCGGCGCATTCTATATCGTAGAGCCCGTCTCCTACTATGCATCCCTGGGCATGTCCGGCACCTACCTGAGCTTCCTGTCCGGCAATATCGGCAATATGCGTGTTCCCTGCGCTTCCCTTGCTCTTGACGTTACCGACAGCCAGCCCGGCACCATCCAGGCAGAGGTGGTCTCTACGATGGCCATCTGCGGATCCATCATTACCAATCTGATCGCTACGACACTGGCAGCCTTTATCGGTGCGGCAATCGTTTCCGTACTTCCGGCAATCGTCAAGACCGGCCTGCAGTCCTATGCATCTGCAGCCATCTTCGGCGCAACTTACGGCAATTTCGCCCTGAAGCAGCATAAACTCGCCGTCTTCGGCATCGGCATTCCGCTGATCTGCAAAGTGCTGCAGAGCTATATCGGCATCCAGGCATGGCTGATCATCGTGCTGTCCGTTTTCGGCACTGTCGCGATTGCCCGTCTTTTCTACATGGCAGAACAGAAAAAAGCATGATCTGTTTTTAAGGAGGAGATTATCATATGATCAACGAATGTAAGAATCTGCAGGACGAACTGGTCCGCATGCGCCGGGATCTCCACAGGATCCCCGAGCTGGGAAAGGACCTTCCCCTGACACAGAAATACGTCACAGAGAAGCTGGATGAGTTTGGAATTGAATACACCTGCAATACGGGTGATTCCGGCATCATTGCCTATATCAATAAAGGAAAAGCCGGTAAGGTCATCGCGCTTCGCGCAGACATGGACGCGCTTCCCATCCGGGAAGAGACCGGTATGGAATACGCTTCCACCCACGACGGCAAAATGCACGCCTGCGGCCATGACAGCCACACAGCAATGCTTCTTGGCGCTGCCAAGGTACTGAATGCGCACAAAGACGAACTGCAGGGCGAGGTACGTTTCCTGTTCCAGACTGCCGAAGAAATCGCTAAGGGTTCCCCGGTCATGCTGCAGAACCACGCTCTGGACGGTGTGGACGCTGTCTTCGGCACTCACATCGGAACCATCATTGACCGCACGATTCCCTCAGGCACCTTTATTGTCTGCCCCGGCCCGGTCATGGCATCCTTCGACCGCTTTGTCATCACCGTCAACGGCGCCGGCTGCCACGGCTCCACTCCGGAAAAAGGCATCGATCCGATCAATGTAGCCGCTCATATCATTCTGGGCCTGGAAGCGATCATTGCCAGAGAGTTCAATGCCAATGTGCCGGCTGTCATCACCATCGGAAAGATCCAGGGCGGGGCACAGTACAATGTTATCCCCGGCACAGTCACAATTGAAGGCACCACCCGCGCGCTGGATGAGGAAGTCAGGCAGAAAATGGCCCGCCGCATCGAAGAGATCTCCAAATGCTCCGCGGCTGCCTTTGGCGCCACTGCGGATGTGGAAATGGACTGGGGCGCACCGCCCGTTGTCAATGATGCCGCTATGGCTGCTTTTGCTGGCGACTGCGCGAAAGCGGTTCTCGGAGAGGAAAATGTCATTACCCATGTGGATCATCCGAACATGGGAGGCGAGGACTTTGCCTACTATTTGAATGAGGTTCCCGGAGCCTTCATGTTCCTCAGTTCCGCAAACCACGAAAAAGGAACGGACCTGCCGCATCACTGCTCCACTTTCAATCTGGACGAAGATGTGTTCTGGGAAGGTTCCGCCGTCTTTGTGAAGATCGCCGCTGAGTTCCTGAAGGGCTGATTAAATCCTTCCGGCGATTTCATTGCTCCCGGAACCTGATGGTTCCGCGACGACAGAATATCAAAAAGCCTTGTGCTGTGACCTGAGTCACCGTACAGGGCTTTTTTCTGAGGATTCGATTATTCAAATAATTATTTGTTCTTGTCCCACCTTGTCAGTCCGTATTTGCATCCCAGGAAATAGCACTGATCACACTCGGCGATGCATTTGACCTCATTATCTGCGAGACCATTTTCCTCACTGATGACAAGGCCCCGGAGCGGTGTCGCATTCAATCCGTCAGGATCGTCCAGAACGATGATGCCTTCCGCTTCCGTTGTAATAAAAAGCCGTCCCGCGGAATCGAGAAACAGGTCCCGCACCTTCATGCCGGGAATGCCGTCATTCTGATCCCTGTTAAGCGTTATCTTCCATTGACCGTTTGTCTTTTCGGCAATGCTTAAGCCCCCGTAGATCATCTGGCCGCTGCCAATGAGCACCTTGCTTTCCGAAAGCGGCAGGATGGCATTGATATAGCTGTGCGGGATCCCATCGTCAACGCTGAGATACGTCCAGCCCGTTTCCGTGCGGATACTGATGCCGCCTTTCTCCCTTGCGAGATAAGAACCGAACCACAGTTCATTGCCGACCCTTTTGATCACCTGGACTACATCTTCGGCAAGTCCCGACTCTTTTGTCAGGATTTCATCAACTGCCCAGGCCCCGTCCTTCAGGCTCAGATGCGCGGCTCCGTTCTGGGTCCCCGCCCAAAGACCGTCATCACCGGCCAGCAGCGTATTCACACGCCCTTTGGGGATCTCGGGAGAGCTTATCCTGTACACCTCCTGATATTCTTTGTCAAATGCACTTAAGCCGTCCTCGTGTCCTGCCCAGACAAGCCCGTCGCC
>CADBNA010000397.1 GCA_902795835.1 uncultured Lachnospiraceae bacterium
CACACCCTCACCACCGATTCCTGACCTCACTCTGCAGATGATTCAGCACATTCAGCGCCTCCAGCGGCGTCATATTCGAGATATCAAGCTCCCGGATCTCCCCGATGATCTTGTCATTGTCCACGGTATCAAACAGAGACATCTGCTGCATCTCCATCTCATCATACCGCTTCGTCTTTCCCTTTTTGCCTCCGGCAGAGGTCAGTTCCCGGACAGAGGCCGTGATATCCGCATCTGACAGTTTTGCCGCCAGCTCGGATGCCCTGACCAGTACAGGCTCCGGCACGCCGGCCAGTCTGGCCACCTGCACGCCGTAGCTCTTATCCGCGCCACCTTTGATAATCTTGCGAAGGAATACGATATCATCTCCCTTTTCTCTCACGGCGATGCAGTAGTTGCTGACGCCGGACAGTTTGCCTTCCAGTTCGGTCAGTTCGTGGTAATGTGTCGCAAACAGGGTCTTGGCGCCCAGCTTTTTCGTGTCGGCAATGTGCTCAATCACGGCCCAGGCGATGGACAGCCCGTCAAAGGTGCTTGTTCCCCTGCCGATCTCATCCAGAATGAGAAGACTCCGGGAGGTGGCGTTCCGCAGGATATTGGCTACCTCGCTCATCTCCACCATAAAGGTGCTCTGCCCGCTGGCAAGGTCGTCGGAGGCGCCGACTCTGGTGAATATGCGGTCGACAATGCCGATGTCGGCCTTGTCTGCCGGAACAAAGGAACCGATCTGCGCCATCAGCACAATCAGAGCGGTCTGCCGCATATACGTGGATTTTCCGGCCATATTCGGACCGGTGATGATGGCTACACGGTGCTCTCTCTGGTCCAGGGTGGTGTCATTGGCGATGAACATGTCATTCTTCATCATCTGCTCAACGACGGGATGACGCCCCTCACGGATGTCGATGCGTCCTTTTGTGTTCAGCTTCGGACGCACATACCGGTTTCTCCCGGCCACCCAGGAAAAGGAGCAGAAAACATCCAGCGCAGCTGTCGCCCGGGCAGTTTTCTGGATGCGGGCGATATTGTCGGCGATCTGGTCGCGGATGCCGCTGAACAGGTCATATTCCAGCGTGTTGAGCCGGTCTTCCGCGCCGACGATTGCCTCTTCGATCTCTTTAAGCCTGTCTGTTGTATACCGCTCGCAGTTTGCCAGCGTCTGTCTGCGCGTATAGTACTCCGGAACCTGGTCCCGGAAAGAATTGGTCACTTCGATACAGTAGCCGAATATCTTATTATAGCGCACCCGGAGATTGCGGATGCCGGTTTTTTCCCGTTCCTCCGCTTCCAGGTCACTCAGCCACTGACGGCCGTTTTTCTGCGCCTCCCGGTAGTGATCCACCATCTCGGAATAGCCGTCCCGGATGATGCCGCCCTCTTTCATGGCCATTGGCGGGTCTTCCGTAATGGATTCCTGAATCAGGGCATACAGGTCCTCCAGCGGATCCAGATCCGCCTGCAGGGTTCGCAGGAGCTCTCCCGCAAAACCGTTCAGCAGGTCGCGGATAAAAGGCAGCATTTCCAGAGATGTGCGGAAAGCCACCAGATCGCGCGGATTGGCGGTCCGGCACGCGATGCGGCTCGACAGCCTTTCCAGGTCATAAACGGGCTGCAGGTACTCTCTGATTTCGTCGCGGATCATGGGCATCCCTGTCAGTTCATCAACGGCTGTGAGCCGTTTTTCAATGGCATCCTGCTCGATCAGGGGCTGTTCCAGAAAACTGCGCAGCATGCGCGCGCCCATGGCTGTTTTCGTGCGGTCCAGGACTCCCAGAAGGGATCCCTTTTTCTGCTTTTCCCGCAGTGTCTCCGTCAGTTCCAGATTGCGTCTGGTTGAAGAATCCAGCAGCATAAAGTGATCGGAGTAATAGGGGGTAATAGAGACCATCTGCTGCATATTGTTTTTCTGGGTCTCATACAGATACTGGAACAGGGCGCCGGCGGCAATTGTGCCGCAGTCAAAATCGGCGATTCCCAGCCCCTTCAGCTGCGAGGTGCGGAAATGCTTTTTCAGAATGTTCTGACAGGAAATGTCATCGAAATAATGATCTTCCAGTGCCGATACGGAGATGCGCAGCCGGTCTTTCAGGTCATCCATGTCCAGACCGGATACCAGGAGCGCCTGATTGCAGATAATCTCCGCCGGCATGAATTTGCAGATTTCATCCGCCAGCTTCTGCAGGCTGTCCGTCTCGGACAGGAGGCACTGGCCGGTCGTTATATCCGCCGTGGAGATGCCGAAATGGTCTGACAGACAGACAATGGCCATCAGGTAATTGTTCTTCGTCTCATCCAGGTCCTCACCGCTGAGGACAGTGCCGGGCGTGACGACACGGACGACCTCCCGCTTTACCATACCTTTGGCCTGTCTGGGGTCCTCCACCTGCTCGCAGATCGCGACGCGGTATCCTTTTTCTATGAGCTTTGTGATATAGGTGTCCGCTGCGTGAAAGGGAATGCCGCACATGGGTGCCCGCTCTTCCAGTCCGCAGTCTTTTCCCGTAAGGGTCAGCTCCAGCTCCTGTGAGACGGTTTTCGCGTCATCAAAAAACATCTCATAGAAATCGCCCAGCCGGTAAAACAGGATGCAGTCCTTGTATTCTTCCTTTGTAGCAAGATAATGCTGCATCATGGGAGTCAGTGCCATAATGTCCTCACTTTTCAGGTCCGGCAGAGGTGCCGAGATAATAAAATCCCTTGCAGGAATCCAGCCTCACCGGGATGATCTGCCCGATCAGGGAGGCATCGCCGGGAAAATGTACGACGGTGTTGTTGTCCAGACGGCCGGATACCAGAGACGGGTCCTGCCTGTTTACAGACTCAACCAGCACATCCATTGTCTGCCCCTCAAAACGGGAGGTCTGTTCTCTGCCGATTCGCTGAACAAGATCCAGGAGACGGTCAAACCGGTCCTTCACGATATCATCCGGGATCTGGTCTTCCATGGATGCCGCAGGTGTTCCGGTCCGTTTGGAATAGATAAAAGTAAAAGCACTGGCAAAGCGCACTCGGGAGACGACATCCATCGTCTCCAGAAAATCTTCTTCCGTCTCGCCCGGAAAACCGACAATGATATCCGTTGTCAGTGAAATATCCGGGATAGCCCTGCGGATGCGCTCCGTCAGCGCCAGATACGATTCTTTTGTGTAGCGGCGGTTCATCTTCTTCAGAACGGCTGTGCTTCCGGACTGCAGCGGCAGGTGGATATGCCGGCAGATCTTCGGATGGGCGGCCATTACCGCAATCAGTTCATCCGACAGGTCTTTCGGATGAGAAGTCATGAACCGGATCCTGTCCAGCCCCTCTGTTTGGGCCGTCATCTCCAGCAGCTGCGGAAAATCCACGCCGCCGGCACCCCGGTAGGAATTGACATTCTGTCCGAGCAGCATGATCTCCCGGACGCCGTCTTTTACGAGAGTGCGGATCTCACACAGGATCTCCTCCGGATCCCGGCTCTTCTCCCGGCCCCTGACATAGGGAACGATGCAATAGCTGCAGAAATTGTTGCAGCCGAACATAATATTGACGCCGGATTTAAAAAAGTATTTCCTGTTGACAGGCAGATCTTCGACAATCGCATCGGTATCATCCACAATGTCAACAACCATCTCATCCGAATCCATGGCCGTCACCAGCAGCTCGGCCAGGCGGTACAGGGTATGCGTGCCGAAAACCAGATCTACAAAACGGTAGCTCTGCCGGAGCCTGTCCACCACCTGCGGCTCCTGCATCATACAGCCGCACAGAGCGATCATCTTGACCGGGTTCTTTTTTTTCAGGCCGTGCAGATAGCCCAGACGGCCATAGACCTTCTGGTTGGCATTTTCCCGCACCGTACAGGTATTATAGATGACGAGGTCGGCTTCTTCCGAGTCGGTGTCAACATAGCCGATCTGCGTCAGGATGCCCCGCAGCTTCTCCGAGTCTCTCGCATTCATCTGGCAGCCGAAGGTAGTCGTGCAGGCCGTCAGGGGCCGCCCCAGCTCCTCCTGCTTTTTGCTGAGCATCTCACGGGCTTTGCGGATGAACCAGTACTGGCGGAACGGCTCCTGCTCGGGGGGCGGGAGGCGCAGATCCAGAGAGTCTATACGGGTTTCGATGGTGTTGTTCATGCTGCTCCTTTTTTAAAACGATTTCTCTTTTGCAGGCCGGGATTGTAAAACCCTGGCCTGCTCTGCACAGAAGTCCGCAGTCCATTTGCCGGATCTGCCTGCGCATCAGTCCTTATGAATGGAAACCCGGACGAAATCTGCGGGATCTATCCGCGCACCTGTCCGCTTCCGTAAATGATATACTTTGATGTCGTCAGCGCTGTCAGGCCCATCGGTCCGCGGACATGCAGCTTCTGCGTGCTGATGCCGATCTCGGCACCGAAACCGAACTCAAAGCCGTCCGTAAACCTGGTTGAGGCATTGACATACACGGCAGCCGCATCAATTTCCTCCAGGAACTTCTGCGCGTTTGCGTAGTTTTCCGTGACTATGGCCTCGGAATGCTTCGTATTGAACCGGTTGATGTGGGCAATCGCCTCATCGATGCCGGATACGGTTTTGGCGGAAACGATCAGATCCAGATATTCCCTGCCCCAGTCATCCTCTTCGGCCGGCTTCATGCGCAGGCGCATATCTTCAGGCACACTCTGCAGGACATCTTCGTCTGCGCGGATTTCCACATTCTTCTCCAGAAGAGCCGCCGCCAGCCGGGGCATGAGGGACGGAAGCACCGCTTTGTGAATGACCAGGGACTCACAGGCATTGCACACGCCGATCCGCTGGGTTTTTGCGTTCAGAATGATTGCAACGGCCATGTCAAGGTCGGCACTCTCATCTATGTAGACATGACAGTTTCCGGTACCTGTTTCAATCACCGGTATGGAGCTGTTTTCCTTTACGGAACGGATCAGGCCTGCGCTTCCGCGGGGGATCAGGACGTCAACCCAGGCGTCCATCTGCATGAAAGCATGCGTCGTCTCCCTGTCGGTGGCGTCAATAAACAGGATGGCGTCAGCGGGAAGCCCCTTTGCATCCAGCGTTTCGCGCAGAACCTCTACGATCGCTCTGTTGGAGTCAATCGCGTCACTGCCTCCCTTCAGAATCACCACA